>NZ_JAIOUQ010000007.1:121622-383961 GCF_019931065.1 Methanobacterium spitsbergense
GGAATCAGAAACTGAGGAATCAGAAACTGAGGAATCAGAAACTGAGGAATCAGAAACTGAGGAATCAGAAGAATCAGGGGAAGACAAATCAAAAGAATTTGAACCCGAATCCGTAGAATCTGAAGAACCGGATGAAGAAGAAGAATGTAAAGAGGAATAAATGGAATTAATCCAAAAATAAGGGGTGATTATCATTATAACCAATACTAATCTAAACACCGGTACAGAAACCAGTGCAAGAGCCAATAATAGGGCTTTTGATGAATTGAGAAATTTAAAAATAGAAGCAGGAGTACTTGAAAGGGCTGATGGATCAGCTTACCTTGAAATTGGGGGTAATAAAGTACTTGCTGCGGTTTATGGCCCAAGAGAACTTTTTGTAAGACGTTTAATGCAACCTAACCGGGCTGTTTTAAGATGTAAATACAATATGGCACCATTTTCAGTAGATGACAGAAAAAGGCCCGGACCTGACAGGAGATCAGTGGAGATATCTAAAATAACATCAGAAGCACTTACTCCAGCAGTTTTCCTTGAAAAATTTCCACGTTCAACAATAGATGTTTATATAGAAGTTCTTGAAGCCGAAGGCGGAACAAGATGTGCAGGCATAACAGCAGCTTCAGTTGCACTTGCAGATGCAGGCATTCCTATGAGGGATATGGTTGTTGCTTGTGCAGCAGGAAAATCAGATGGCAATGTTGTTATCGACTTATCTGAAGTTGAAGATAAAGAGGGAGAAGCAGATCTTCCAATTGCATTGATGCCAAGAACCGGTGAAATTACACTTCTTCAGATGGATGGACACCTCACAGGGGATGAATTTGAAAAGGCCCTTGACCTTGCAATAGGTGGCTGCATGAAGATAAGTGAAGAACAGAAAAAAGCCATAAAAAACAGGTATGGTGAGTAATATGGTTCATATAGTTCCAGAAATCATAAAAGAAAGCGTTACCAATCTCGTAAAGAATGGAGAGAGAACAGATGGAAGAGCCTTTGATGAATACAGGGATATATCAGTAGAACCTGGAGTAATTGAGAAGGCAGAAGGATCTGCAAGGGTTAAAATTGGAAATACTCAGATAATGATCGGTGCAAAACCACAGTTAGGATCACCTTTCAGTGATACACCCAATGTCGGAGTTCTAATGACTAACACTGAACTTTTACCAATGGCAGCACCTAACTTCGAATCAGGACCACCAGATGAAAATTCAGTTGAGCTTTCAAGGGTTACTGACAGATGCATAAGAGAAGGAAAGGTTGTTGATCTTGAAAAACTATGTGTAGTTGAAGGGGAAAAAGTTTGGATGATATTCCTGGATCTCCATGTGCTGGACTACGATGGTAATCTAATGGATGCAGCAGTATTGGGAAGTGTTGCAGCACTTATGAACACTAAAATCCCCACAGCCAAACTTGAGGGTGATGAAATTGTTCTTGACTACGATAACATGATACCATTACCAATCAATGAAAAAGCCTTAATGTGCACATTTGCCAAGATTGGTGGAGAAATTCTTATTGACCCTTCACTCGCGGAAGAGGAGATAATGGGCGCACGCTTATCAATAGGTATGACTGAAGATGGCAGTATATGTGCTATGCAGAAAGGTGGAGCTGAATCTTTGAACAAGGAAGAAATTTTAAAAGCAGTTTCCATTGCAAAGATTAAAACAGCAGAACTTAGAACACACCTTCCATAGATGCATTTATAACTAGTGATGTGCAAATTTATTGATCTGAACATTCATAATTGAAATTTTCATTAATTTTTTTTTATGAATAAATTTCTCATAAACAAATTCAAAAATATTAAAATAATCTAGGTGAATAACATGGCAAGAACAAAGAAAGTGGGTATAACCGGAAGATTCGGTGCAAGGTACGGTAGAAAAGCCAAAAGGACAGTTAAATCAATAGAAGAAAACATGAAGAGGGATCATGTATGTCCTCAATGTGACAGGCCTGCAGTACGCAGAGTTTCAGCAGGAATATGGAAATGCAGAAAATGTGGAAATGTATTTACAGGCGGAGCATATCTTCCAACAACCCCTATGGGTAAAACAGCTGCAAGGAACATAAAGAGGATAGTTGGAGGTTTATAAATTGTACAAATGTGGAAAATGCGGTACTTTAGTCGATATCAAGGGTTATACAGAATCTAAATGTCCAAGCTGCAGATACAGGATTCTTTTTAAGGAAATACCACCTGTAAGGCGTAGCATCAAAGCTAAATAATCCTGGTAACTATGTTGATTACAACGTCTAGGAAGCCCTCTCAGCGAACAAGATCCTTCTGCAAAGGTCTTGTAAGGGTTTTAAATTCAAGTTACATAAACCGGGGAAAGATGAGCATCCGTGACGTTCTAATAAAATCTTCTGAACTAGGAAATAATACAATTGCAGTAGTATCAGAAATGAAGGGGAATCCCAGTAGGATAGATTTCCAGAATGAAACAGGTGAAGTAATCTTTTCAATGGATGTTACAGTTGGAATTCCAAATTCCAATGCAAGCTCCAAGGGCAGGGTCCAATCTGAAGAATTGAAATTACGTTCTGAGATCCCTGAACTCAACCAACTTGGAAATATATTGGATATACCCCCATTCAAAGAAGATTCAGAAATAAAAAATATCCTTTTTATAAGGACGGGCGACGAGAAAAACAAGGCTATTATCGAATTTATTGGTAGTAACGGTATGGAAACAGGTCCAAAGATTTTTGTTAAGGAATGGAGGACATAAATTGGAATATTCCAATGAAGCTGACATTCTCACAGGTATTGAAACAGAACTTGAAATCGAATTTAATACCACCAAAGAAGCAGAAATTATCTTAAAATCAATCAAACCCGAAATAAATGGATCTCCATCTGACAGAACAACTGTTAGTATTGATATTCATGAAAATACATTAAGGATAACTATCGATGCTCAGGATACAGCATCTTTTAGAGCATCTTTGAATTCATATTTAAGATGGATAAAATTGTCATATGAAGTGATAAATCTTAAAAATGAGTATTTATGATTAATAAAGTATTATTACATATTAAATTTGAATAAAAAATTTATATGAACCTTTTTTAAGGTTTAATGAGGTGATAAAATGGAACTTCCTAAAAACATCCAACATCAAATACAACAATTCCAACAGGCACAACAACAAGCTCAGGCAATTACAATGCAGAAACAGAGCGTTGACATGCAGATAAAAGAAACTGAAAAAGCTTTAGAAGAACTTAAAAAGGTAGAAGGAGACACAGACGTCTATAAAACTGCAGGAAATCTTCTTATTAAAGTAAATCAAGAAGAAGTAACCGTAGAACTTGAAGATAAAATTGAAACTCTTAAACTTCGAGAAAAATCAGTTAAACGCCAGGAAGAACGTATAATGGCTAAACTCCAGGAAATGCAGACAACTATACAAGAAGCAATGCAGGGATCAGGAATGTCCCCGGGGTTAGGTAATTGAGGAAACTTTCAGATCAAGAACTTGATGAAATTTCCGAACTTGCAGTTAAATCTGCAGAAAATTTCATCTATTCAAAGATTCCAAAAAAAGAAGTTTTAGATCTTGATATAAAGGTCGAACTTGACTATCACGAGGGGTTGGATGTTGATATTAATGTTGACATTCAATTCGATCCTTTATCCAAACCAGATGATGGAATTGCAGACGATGCTGTAGATTATGCTATTGCTGAAATAGACAGTTATATTGCAAAGAATTAAATTTTTACAAGATTTTTTCTAATTTATTTAATAAATTTTCTCAAATCATTCTAAAAAACTCTATAATTTGGAATAGTTGCCATGATAATTCCTGTACTCGACTTGAAAAAGGGTGAAGCAGTATCTGGAAAATCAGGAATGAGGGAAACATACAAACCATTGAAAACAGTTTTCCATGATTCATCAGATCCTGTTGCTATTACACAAGCACTAAAAGATGAGGGATACAAACGCATTTATATTGCAGATTTAGATGCAATAAATGGGTCCGGCTCCAACTTACAAATTGCAGGGGAAATAAATAATATTCTTCCTGTTATGTTAGATTCAGGAGTAAACAGTTTTAAAGGGATTGAAAAAATCCTTGACACTGTGAATAAAGTTATCATAGCAACAGAAACCATTAAAAGTCTTGATGATCTTGATGTAATATTTTCCCAAAGTTTAAAGCAAGACCTTATAATGAGTGTGGATGTTAAAAATGGACATATTCTTGGTAAATATATAAAAGCAAACTTTAATGAGGTACTAAAGAAAATACAAAAGATTAAGCCTTTGGAGGTCATTCTTTTGGATATTTCTAGAGTTGGTACTGTTAAGGGCTTTGATCATGCACTCATTGATAGTTTCAATGTTATTGACTCCGAATTAATTCTAGGTGGAGGTATTACAGCCGAAGATGTTAAAGAATTAAATGTTTTAGGAATTGAAAACTTCCTGGTTGGAACAGCACTTCACAAAGGGATCATCAATCATTACTAATACTCATTTTACAGTGTTCTGATTTATTCAATGCTTATTGAATAAAGAAATTACTAATATAATTATAAGATAAAAATCCAAAGTGTATATCATGCCAAAATTTATTATAATAGGTCCTTTAACAAGGGACACAATTTCAAGAGATGGTTTGGTATATCACTCCACAGGAGGTGCAGTATACTATCAAGCATCAGTACTTTCAAATCTTGATGTGGATGTAACTGCAGTTATCACACTTTCACGAGAGGATGAAGAACTTTTAAATGCATTTCCTCAAAATGTGGATATAATCCCCCTGTTTTTTGATAAGACAATGAAATTTGAGAATATATATCCTAATCATAATCCTAATCACAGGATACAGAGGGCAACTGTGCCAGAAAATCCGGTTAAACCGGAAAATCTTCCAGATGATATTGAATCCTACGATGCTGTTCTTTTATGCCCACTTTCTCCTTCAGATATCCCTATTGAAACAATAGAACACATATTCCATTATAATGTGCCCATTTACATGGGTGCACAAGGATATTTGAGACAGTTGAAAGATCATCGAGTTATTTTAAAGCCATGGAACAATTTTGAGAAATTTTTGAGATTTGTTCAAATGATTTTCATAGACGAAGTTGAAGCAAAAGTTATGGTGGGAAGTCATAAATTGGATAAAATAGGTAACGAACTTTCAACTTTCGGCCCCCAAGAGGTAATAATCACTTGCGGAGATAGAGGTGCTGTAATTTACTCATCCATTTCTGAGCATACCTATAAAATCCCTGCTTTTACCCCTATGCAAACAATGGATCCAACAGGTCTAGGTGATACATACATGGCGGCCTATGCAAGAAAAAGAATGGAAACATCAGACCCTGAAACATGTGGAATATTTGCTTCAATGGTTTCTACAATGAAACTGGAAAAAATCGGTGCATTTCAAGGAAACATTACAATGGTCAATGAACGACTCGGAAAATTCTGAAATAGAACCTAAAATAAATATTTAATACAGACCTAGATTTTGTTTTGAAAAGGAAATGCATACTAGAATTAATTATAAATTTTAATATAAGTATAATAATAGAATGTAAATATTAAATACCAGAATCTATGGAGCGAATAAATATGATTGAAGAAATTGAGGAAAGGATAGATGATAATTTTCATAGAGATTTATGGAAGTCCCGTGGAGAGAAACTAGTAAAATGTGAAAAAATCTTTCATAAACCTGCAATAGATGAAACAGGGCCTTCAGAACAAATTATTTTAACCTTTGAAGATACTGATCAGATAGACATAGAAAATACATATAAAGTAAGTATCATTGCTAACAACATGGAGTTTGGTGTATGTGACAGTTTCAATAATCCAATGGGCATAGAATCCATAATAGGAAAGAGATTGTTAGACTATGGTGAAGTGCACTTTGATACTTTCAATGAAGATACAGGGGCTGTACAAAGGGCAACTCTGATTTTTGAAGAAGATTATGAAATAAATGTTGATGGTTATAATTTATTGATAGAAAAACATACAGCAGAATGAGAATATTCTATAAATTTTAAAATACTACATATTCATAAATTTTTTAGATTATCAAATAGAAAACATCTGGTGATGTTTATATAATCCAAAATTAAGTATTTTTCTTTACTAATATAATTACTAATTAACTTAAAATAATTTATTACCCCAGAAGGAATGGGAGTATTAAGAATGGAAGTAGTCCTCCTGCAAAGAATATAACTATCCCTGCTATGGTGTATGGGGTTTTCCTGTCCATTATACCCATACAAAGGAGCAGTACACTTATTACTGCCATAATAGGGGGAATTATATGTGAAAATAATAATACAGATGAGTTTGCCATTTGATCACTTCTTAAATATTTTATTTATATAATATTTTTAGGAATAATGTAACATTGATATTATTCTTTGTTCACTTAAACTTAATCTTTGAATAATTATACTCTATCCATTTTACTACTAAATTATTTATTTTGTAATTGTAGATTTTCATGGATTTCCAGCACTGAACTTCGGAGTTCTTTATCAGATTCAGCAATTAAATCGATTCTATCCACATTAATATTCCTTTGATGTAGGAATCCAACAAGTTGTACTGGTGTTATATTATCATCCAAATCTAGAATTATGGCATCTGATTCATGAGTAATTTTAATTGTACCAAATTCTGTCAATGCATCTAGGGTTTCCTGAACTTGGGAAGTTTTAATACGGAATGAACGTGTTTTTCTAGTAATCTGTGCAATGTCAATATTCATTCTTTGAAGCACTATCAAAATATGTCTTTCAAGAGAACCTTCCAATACATCTATGTCAATTATATCTTTTCTTCTGTTAATTCGCACTGCCTGACATATCTGTGCTACATCCCTTGCATGCGCAAATGTGGGTTTTAATCCTTCTCCACCATCATTGATGCTCGAATAAACATTCATGAATCGTTCAAAAATATTTTCATTGTATTTTTCTTCCAGATAATCAAGGTTCATTTTAAAAACCTCAGCAACTTCGATAATATCTGGATTTTTAAGGAAGATATGTAAAGGCGCCCTTCTTAGATGTGCTTCATCCATTATACTAATATCCAAGTTGGTTGAGAAAGCAGGTATGAAGTTACAGTGTACAATTACAGGAATACCTCTTACATAAACAACGTCCTTTTTATTTTCCATAGGAACTATAAGCCTATTTAAAATGAGTTCATGGTCGTCTCTCTGTCTACCAAGATCATCTATTAGAAGTATGCCACCATTTGCCTTTATTGTTGGGGATGTTTCATAAACTCCCTTGTTAACATTATAATTGGTCTCGAGTTTGTTTAAACCTAGTTCGGCTCCAGTTAAAACAAATGGGGCATGAATTTTAACCCATCTTGGGTCTTCCGGTTGTTCTGGGCACATACTATGAAAATCAGGATCATAAATTTGTATAACTTTTCCACCAAATTCAACGAACTTTGGAATCACAACTGGAGGTAGTAGATCAGACATTTTACCTGTGAGAAATGTTTTACCGGTTCCAGGAGGTCCATATATGAATATTCCCTTTCCTATGATACAAGATTCAATAAGGGATTCTTTAGCGTAGTCAACACCAATAACATCTTTAAATGTTGTTTTCACAACATCTGGCGGTATTTCAATTGGGTATCTTCCCTTTAGTTGAGCATCCATTATTTGGTAATAATCTTCGTAGCTTACAGGTGCAACACCAATATAAGGATTTTCCTCAGAAATTCCCCTGGTTTTCTCACGACCCTTTTTTGATATACTATACTGAACACTTGAAAATAAAAAACTACCACTGACAGGAGCGCATAAACCTTCTTTTTCAAGATTGCTTAGACATCTTTCCAATATATCCCAGTGAATACATGTGATATCATTTATGGTACTGGTTTTCACAGTTCCGTAACTTGTTATAATCTTTAAAATCAAGTCATTAACAAATGGTTCTGATAGTTGAATATCTTCAATAGTTTTTGGCTGTTTAAGGATTTCAAATATGGTTTCCATTTTAGAATCATGATAATAGTTCATTCAAACCCCACCTAAATTTACCCCAATTTATATTACCTAAATTTATCATTACAATTTATAATACTATCCAATTATCATCTAGGTATAAATTATTACATTATATCCTTAATTTTGCCAATATCGGATATTATGTCCATTTTAATACTGGATTTCTTAATATACTTTTTTTCTGATTCTTTTAATTCTTGAGTTAAATATACTGCGGACATGCCGGTGTTTATAGCACCTTGTATATCATCACTAAAACTATTACCTATCATTACTGAATTTTCAGCTTTACAGCCCATTCTATCCATTGCAAGTTCAAATATGGCAATATCTGGTTTTTCAACCCCTGCTTCTTGGGAGGTTACCACGGAATCAAAGAAATGATGCAAACCAAGTCTAACAAGTTTTTCATATTGTTTAATAGTTAAACCATTTGATATAACTCCAAGACGGTATCCTTGTGCCTTTAAATGAATAAGTGTGGACATTGTGTCGGGGAAAAGCCTTAAAAGAGCAAATTTGACGTTATGATAAGTGATCATTCCAATAGCAATTAATAAGGGGTTTTCTTCCCCAAAAACCCTTTTTGTAAGAACATTTAGATGTTTATCATAGTTTGAACCTTTTTCTTTAATGATTTCCCTTAATAGAATGTAAGCGTCATCATTTGATAATGGTAGTCCTGCATCTATCATTGCATTTAATGCGGCTTTTCTAGCTAGTTTTGCAAATCCTGATGTGTCATAAAGTGTATCATCTATATCAAAAAAAACAGCTTTAATCATTTTTGGCACCCGTATATTAAGAAAAAATTGAGTATAGAATTAAATAAATAATGAAAATAGGATAAAGAATAATATGAATTTTGATTACAATCCAATGATTTTCCCCGATTATTTAAAGGATTCTCGTAAAAAAATAATTTTAACAAAATTATCCCTCTTAGTTATAAATATTGTAATGAAATTTTACTATAATTATATTCAACTAAAAAATGCATCCAAACTGCTTTGTTTTTCTTTGTGCATTATATCCTCTTTTGAGTAACCAATTGCCTCAATAATCCTAGAAACTGCAGGAAGAACCTGGTTTTCTATATAGTAATTTGAATCGTAGTTAATAACATCAACATCTTCCAATGGAATTGCTCGTTTACTAATGGGTTCTTTTCCCCTTACAATTACGTAACGTATTATTGCACCCCTAGAAACATTTCTTCCATTTGCAATGGATTTTTTAGCTGCTAAAACATGGGGAGCCATTTGAACATATTCTTCGGGATTTTTGGTGAGCTGTGTGTGTATAACAAGATCTTCAAGCGGAATTTTACCCTCTTTTATCTCTTCAACCACAGCTCTAATAATTTTTGTGGCCTTTTGTGGGGAAGCATCTTCAAGAATGGCTCTTAAAACTTTTTCCTGAGTCTTTTTGGCAACTGGAGCCCAGTCACGTCTGACTAACTCTAACCCCTTAACCACAATATTTTTATTTTCTATGAGGGCATATCTTTTTTTGGTAACAAAGAAACCCCTCTCATAGAAACCTTCATATTCGAGTTCCATTCCTTCAGGGAGTTTTTTATTAACATCCCCAAGGAACTCATCAACTTTTTCTAAAATTTCTTCATTCAACAAGCACACCATTTATCATACCGTGCTGACCTGGCCTTGAAGTAACTTTAACTTTACCTAGGTTCGTATCTACAACGGCTCCTTTAGTTATAATGTTACGCCTTACAAAGTGAGTGTTTGCTGTATTCTCAACAACTGTCATGATTTCTGCAACTTGTACTTTGTTTGTTTTCGGGTCAACAACGTTGATATTTTTGTCATTTGCTAATCTGACTTTCTCGTTACCACCCTTTGTTCTGATTATCTTGATTTTACGGTCACCTATTTTGGTGTCTGCTGGGTCTCTTCCAAATTCCATGTTTCTTTTATTTCTGTTGGTCTTTGCACGTGCACCACTCGGTTTTCTTAATGATTTTCCTTGCCAAATTGCCATTATTTCACCTCTAAAGCTTAAAATGTAATGTATTACATATTCATGAAAATTTCAATTAAATATGATTTTGAAACTTAAAATATTCTTAAATATGGATTTACCTAAAAAATCTTTCTAGGAAAGACTTCATTTGTAGATCACACTATATTAATATTATTAATTTCGACACCATGAACAATTTAAATTAAAATATTTCTTGAATTTTCTATTGATTCATGGTTTATTGATGAAGACTTAAAAATATGTTGTTTAAAAGGGTGCAAAAAAAAATAGTTTAAAAAACTTATTAAACATTCTTATCTAATAAATAAATATTATTTTATAAAATAAAAGAATTCAAAATAGGATTGACATTTAATAATAAAAAATAAGTTAAATATTCAGAATATTTATTTTTATATTTAAAAGAATTGGAAGATTAAAATGGCTAAAAAAATAGAAAATAACAAGAAAAATGGATGGCAAGAGGTTAAAGATCCAGAAGATGAAATTTGGAGACCCGAAGCCATAGGTGAAGAAATTAGTGGTAAGTATATAAGAAGGGAAGATGATGTGGGGATTTATCACAGCACCAAATATACTTTAGATACAGGAAATGGAGAAAAAGAGGTATTTGGGTCAACTGTATTGGACAATAAATTCAAGGACATACCAATAGGTTATGAGGTTAAAATAATATACATGGGTGAAAAACCAAGTACGCCTCCAAAAAAGCCTTTTAAATTATTTCAGGTTTTTAAAAGACAAGTTTGATGAATATAGGGGTTATAATTATTTATTAAATTAAGATAATACATTTTTTTTTAACGGGGTTGGGAATATAGTATCATAGTTTTTATATGGGATGATCTAATACCACAATAAGAACTTTTCATATTCAAGTAAATTGAAATTTATTATTTAATTGTAAGCACAATTATCTAATTCAATTCGCTTGAGGAATATGAAATTACACGTTTAGATAATCTTAAATAAGAAATTAGGTTTAGTTTAGGAATATTTTCAGATTAGGTTGTGGTAATATACAGTATCTTAACTATAACACATTTAAAAAAAGAGGAGAATGGTGAATCTTATGAAAATAGGCATGTCACATGGAGCTGGTGGCGGGGTCATGCAGGGTCTCATATCAGAAATCATACTTGGAAATCTTAAAAATAAAAGAGTTAACGGTGGAGTTGGACTTGAAGATCTCGATGATGGAGCTACAATACCATTTGATGATTATGAAATTGTTATAAGCACAGACAGCCACACAGTTGATCCAATATTCTTCCCTGGAGGAGATATTGGAACCATATCCATAGCAGGTACTGTTAATGATGTTTCTGTTATGGGTGCAAAACCTCTTGCAATTGCAAATGCAATGGTTATAAGCGAGGGATTTTCTGGTGAAGATTTTGAAAAGATTATCAAGTCAATGGACAAAGTTTGTAGAGAAACGGGTGTGGCCATAATAACTGGTGATACTAAGGTAATGGAACATGATAAACTTGATAAGATAATTATATCCACCACAGGGATAGGCATTGTTAAAAAAGGAGAAGTTAAAAGGGATTCTGGCCTTAAAATGGGGGATAAAATAATTCTCACAGGAAGTGTTGGAGATCATGGAATATCTCTCATGTCCTACAGAGAAGGATTTGGTTTTGAAACAGACCTTAAATCCGATGTAGCACCTGTTTGGGACATGGTTGAGGCTGCTCTTAAAGTCGGTGGAGTAAATGCCATGAAAGATCCTACAAGGGGCGGAATTGCCAATGCACTCAATGAACTTGCTTCAAAATCGGGTGTGGGAATGCTGATAGAAGAGGAAAAGATTCCTTTAAAGGATGCTGTTGTAGCTGCTTCTGAAATGTTAGGAATCGACCCATACGAAGTAGCAAACGAGGGTAAAGTTATCATGGGAGTTGAAGCAGATAAGGCAGATGAAATATTAGCTGCAATTAAAAACACCAAATATGGTAAGGATGCCCAGATCATAGGCGAAGTTACAGACCATGCTCATGTAATTATTGAAACTCTTCTAGGCGGTAAAAGAATACTTGAAGCTCCAATTGCTGATCCAGTACCTAGGGTATGCTAAGAAATTTATAAATTTAAGAAAAATAGAAATTTGATTGGAGATTGTTGTATTGCAACAATATTTATAAATAAAGAGCATGAAATGAGAATTAAAGTAATCTAACTCAAATAAATATCAAAATTATTGAATATATATGATTACATAAAAAGGGAATTACAGATTTTAACGAGTGATAAATATGGAGAACTTTTGGGGTCGACGTTTTGCAGCTTTATTGGTAGATATAGTTATAGTAACACTTTTATTATGGATAATAAGTTCTTTAATATTCCTGTTAATGGCGGGACTTGGGATTTTCTCTGTTCTAAATTATTGGATTTTTATAGGGGCAATTTTAATAATAGTCTATTTCACATACATGGAGGGTAAAACCAGTACGACCCTGGGTAAAAGATTATTCAAATTAAAAGTAAAGGCTAAAGATGGGGATATGAATTATAAAACAGCTTTTATCAGAAACCTATCTAAAATACTATGGGTTCCACTCATTGTAGATGTGATACTTGGATTTATATTTGTAGATTCAAATGACAGAATTCTTGACAAAGTTTCAGGAACATGTGTTGTGAATGTTGAGGAACAGGGTTAAAAAATTATTATTCCTATAAATTAATACATAAAATAAACCAATAAACCTAAAATATTTTTCAATTCTTTTTTTAAAATAAATATTTATTGGACAAATGTTCCGTCGGCAATCTCAATAAGATTACCTCCCAATTTTGAGATATTTCGGTTATTGGTTGTTACTACTACTGTCAAATCTTCTGTTCTGTTTAGTTCTTGAAGAATTTTTATAAATTTTTCGCTGTCTGCAGTGTGAAGATCTCCTGTAGGTTCATCTGCAAGTATTATGGAATGATTATTTACCATAGCACGGGCTAAACTAACTCTTCGCCCTTCTTCAATGGACATTTCCTTTGGAAGTTTCTTGTGGTCACTGAAGCCTACTTTCTCCAGTAGTTTCTTGGCAAGGTTTTTGTCTGAATTAAGCATAGGCAGGGTTATATTTTCAAGGGCGTTTAATGTGGGTATCAGGTTTGAACCTTGGAATAAAAATCCAATCTCATCCCTAATCACAATATTTCTCTTTTTTTGAGCAAGTTTCCCACTGTTTTTGCCTTTTATCCATACTTTTCCCATGGTGGGTTTTTCTAGTAGTCCAATTACTCTTATCAAAGTTGATTTACCCGAACCAGATGGTCCATATATTATACTGAAAGAACCCTCTTCAACTGAATAGTTTATATTGGCTAACGAGTGGATAACATGTTCCCCATTTTTATAAATCTTCCACACATCTTCGAGCATTACAATATTATTTTCATTCATTATTCAATGCCTCCACAACATGCCTCTCAGATGCAAACCATGCAGGGAATAAGCCTAAAATCATACTTAATATGGTGGTAATTGTGATAACTACTATAATTAGCCATAACGGGATTAATATTGATATTGGAATTCCAATAATGTTTGCTAGCATTGTCAATCCTAATGATCCAATTATAACACCTGCAACTGATCCTAACAATCCTAAAAGACCAGCTTCAAGTGATAAACTTATAATAAGTTGCGTTTTTGAAAAACCAAGAGTTTTTAATATTCCGATTTCTCTTTTTCTTTCATTTAAATTAAAACCCATTGTGTTTATAATGTCTAAAATTCCAACTAGAAATACAAGGCTTGCAATACCATCTAAAATATAAACAAGGTTATTGATTAACACCTGTATTTTAGTTACCAGTACAGAATGGGTTAAATTGGTTCCCAACATTGAATTTACTTGATCAGTAATAGAAGTAACAATTGATTGAGAACCATTTCCATTAGTAAATGAATTGGCTTGTTTTAGAAAGGTGTTTAAACCTAACCCAGAACTTACCAAAAACAATAGAATAACAACTCCTAAAGTAATTCTTAAAATAGCGAAGCTATTCCTTAACTTGTTTCTACGAAGATTTTTTAAGGATAGTTTGTAGATATCCATGTACCATAATATCATATCATGTTTTATTAAAATTATTCAAAATAAAAAAAATTCTTAAAGTATTCCAATCAAATAAATTATTCAAATTATGTGATTTCATTACTGAAATTCATATAGATGAATAATTCCATGAATTAATATAATAACCCAGTAGTAAGATTAATTATTTGAGTAGGTATCATGAGTAAAAGAGATCCAAAATCAACCATGTTCATGGGAGCATCAACAAAACAGGGCTATGAAATTGCTGAAAAAAGCAGGGAAATAGTTAGATCCCTTATAGCTGATAAAACCAAGGAATTGTCCAATGAAGAGAGATCAATCGTTGAACGTATTGTACACTCAACAGCAGATCCGGAGTATGCAGATATTACCAAGATGAGCAAAGACTTTGTTAGAGCTAGTAGGAATTCCATCGAAAATAAAAAGGATATTTTAACCGATATTAACATGGTTAAAACAGGGATAAACAAATATCCCGGTGAAGTCAATTGTTACATTAAAGATGAAAGGACTGTCACAATTGCAAAGGAATATAACATAACACGTGCAGCTGCTGCAATAAGAGTTGCTGCAGAAAATGATTTTGAGGGGATAGCTGTAGTTGGAAATGCCCCAACTGCATTATTAGAAATATTAAATTTATTTAATAAAGGAAAAATTAATGTCAGTTCGGTTATTGGTGTTCCTGTAGGATTTGTAGGTGCTGCTGAATCAAAAAAGGCCCTAGAACAAACAGAAATTCCTTATTTAGTAACAGAGGGTCCTAAGGGAGGAACACCAGTTGCTGTTGCAGCTGTTAATTCTCTTATTAATCTTAAAAAGGAGTGAAAAAATGAAATCTGAGGAACTTTTTAATGAATCTAAAAAATTTTTACCAGGTGGTGTTGACTCTCCTGTGAGGGCCTACAAACCTTATCCATTCTTTGCAGAGAGGGCAAAGGGATCTAAAATCATAGATGTAGATGGAAAAACCTATATAGATTATTGCCTTGCATATGGACCAATGGTGCTAGGACATGCAAATCCTGAGGTGATGGCTGAAGTCATACTACAGCTTAAAAATGGTTCTGCATATGGTGTACCAACAGAAAAAGAAATTGAACTTGCAAAAATGGTTGTTAAAAAGGTTCCCTGTGCTGATATGGTAAGATTTGTGAATTCTGGAACAGAAGCTACAATGAGTGCAATTCGACTTGCTAGGGCAGCTACCACTAGAAATAAGATAGTGAAATTTGAGGGATCGTATCATGGGGCACATGATTATGTTCTTGTAAAATCAGGCTCAGGAGCAATGGGATTACCTGATTCTCCAGGAGTTCCAGAAGAAACAACTAAAAATACCATATTAGTACCATTCAATGATGAAGATGTACTTTTGGACCTTGTAAAAGATCAAGGTGATTCAATTGCAGCCATAATCATTGAACCTATCATGGGAAATATTGGATTTATACCGCCAAAAAAAGGCTATCTTGAATTTTTAAGGAAGTTAACATCTGAAAATGATATTATCTTAATTTTTGACGAGGTTATTACAGGTTTCCGAATTGCAGAAGGAGGTGCCCAGGAGTACTTTGGAGTAACACCAGATCTTGTTACATTTGGTAAGATACTTGGTGGGGGATTTCCAATAGGTGCACTTGCAGGTAAAAAGGAGTTGATGGAAATGATAGCTCCTTCTGGAAATGTTTATCAAGCAGGAACATTTAATGGTAACCCTATTTCTGTTACTGCTGGCTTAACAACTTTAAAACAGCTTAACCATAGTTTCTATTCCGAAATGAATTTAAAAGGAGAGAAGTTAAGGGATGGAATAAGGGATGTTTTGGTTGAAAATGATCTGAACTATCAAGTTGCTGGTTTAAGTTCCATGTTTCAGGTTTATCTTACTGAAAAGGAAGTCTGGAACTATGAAGATGCAAAAACTGCGCAAATTGATAAATTCACACATTACTTCCAAACACTTCTTAATAATGGTGTTTTTGTACCTCCTGCCCAGTTTGAATGTTGTTTCCTGTCACTGATGCATAGTGATGATGATATCCAAAACACTCTGGAAATCATTGATAAAGGAATGAAAACAATTAAAAATCTCTGAAGAAATTTTCTTCTAGAATACCTATTTTTTTAGTTTAACTCTATTTTTTCTATTTTTTTTTAAATTAAAGACTGATTTCAAAATATGAAAATAATATTGCTAATAAAAATTTATATAGTAAAACTTTTAACTGTAAATCAATTAAATGATTAATAATTTCAAATTTATTCAAATTTTTGAACTAAATCGTGTTTTCTTGATAAAAAAAGTAAAATTTTGATCTTCTTTCTTATTCTATTGATAGGAATTTTTGAAATCAATATAGCTGTTGTGCTGGATGATGATATAGTTACAGCAACATCAATGGGTAATCTGAATAACACAAGGAATGTAAAGAGTAATATTGATGAAAAAGCATTACAATCAAAATTCCAGGAAATAAAAGATATTCCTTACAATCAAAAATCCATGAACTGTAAAAATAAATCTGAAATGTTTGCGGACTATCTCATACAGATAGGTGCAAAGAATGTATATGTGGTGGTTATTGAACATAAATCTGGAAAATACTCTCATGAAGTTGTTGAATGGGATGGACATATCTATGATGCATGTAATAATAATGAATTGAGTTATCGAACATCCAAAGATGAATATCTGAAAAAATTAAATGGAATAGGATTCAGTGGAATTACAGTCTACTACCCACATGTACATCATGATTCATAAAGAAAGACCAACCAAATGTTTTTTTATTTTTAGAGTATATTATAGTTTCAATCAAAGAGAATTGATTATTTCTACAACAGGTTAATATTAACAAAAAATAATTGTTATTAAGTTTAATGAAATTAAAGCTATATAATTAATCAGTAACTAATCATAATTGAAATTTTCTACTATTATACTCCTTATTTTAGGGATTATGTTATGAATTCTGGTAAAATTGGTTGTAATAATATAATATCAAATTATCTGAATATTCAATCAAAATCCATGGAATATATCTTTAATCTTGAAAATACATAGGAATTCATAATTTCATTAATATAAAATTCTAGTTAGTATAGATAAATTGATTAATAGTTCAAAAAATAGTTAATGATAATATATTAAAACTGGGATCAAATGATAGGATGAAGATTGTTGCAGGTGTTGGGAAAAATAAAAAGGTTATTGAAGCAATTGAGAATGTGAATTTTGAAGTTTTACAAACAGAATCCGAGGAGGAACTTGTTAAACTACTTTTTAATGGTCATGCAGACGCAGCAATTAGGGGATCACTGAGTGCCTCGAAAATAATGATCAAATTGAGGGAAAAATATCCGAAAATAGCTAGAGCTTCTTATATAGATTTAAAAGGTCAGAAATTCCTTTTAGCACCAGTTGGTATAGATGAAGGTGATGATTTAAAACAAAAATTACTCATTGCCTGGGAAGGATCCCAATTCTTAACATCAATTGGTATAAAACCAAAATTAGGAATATTATCTGGTGGACGGCCCCAAGATTACGGTAGAAGCACGAAAATAGATGATTCATTGGAAGATGGAGAACTTTTAACTTCATTGATCAATAAAGAATCTATTGATGCTAAACATTACTTCATAATCATTGAGGATGCAATTAAAGAAGGTGCAAATTTAATTATTGCACCAGATGGAATATGTGGAAATTTAATATTCAGAACCCTAGTCCTTTTAGGTAATGGAAAAAGCCATGGGGCAGTAACATTGGGAATGAAAGAAATATATGTAGATACATCACGCTCACAAGATGTGGAAGGATACAAAAATGCCTTGAAATTTGCATATTATCTTGCAAATTTAAAGAAACAAATTTGACTGTTTAATTGAATTAAACAATAACAATAGGGTTTCATTAACTATAAATTATTTCTTACCATATCTATAAAAAAACTAAAATTACATTTATACTATTCAGTACAATATAAAATCTAAATAATAAATATCCAATTTAATTTGATGAGCATAATATTTTCAGAGGATATAAATGAAACAAAAGGAGTTGAAAATGTCAGTTTTAAAACCTGTTTATAAAGCTTATGAATGGTATATATCCAGAAATCTCACACGTGAAAACCTTCCAAAACATGTTGCAATAATAATGGATGGTAATAGAAGATTTTCAAAGATCCAAGGGAATATTGACACTATAGAAGGTCACAAAAGAGGAATAGGCACTCTTGAAAAATTCCTGGACTGGTGTGTTGATCTTGAAATAGAAATAGTTACTGTGTATGCTTTCTCAATTGAGAACTTTAATAGGCCTGAAAATGAAGTCAGGGGCCTCATGAATCTATTCAAAGAAAATTTCGAGGGAATAGCACAGAACGAAAAGATCCACAAAAATAAGGTTAGAATAAAGGCTGTTGGCAAAAGAGAACTTCTTCCTGAAGATGTGAGAAAGGCAATTGAAATAGCAGAAGAATCAACAGCTTCCTACGATAAAAGGCTCGTTAATATAGCAATAGGATATGATGGCCGTTTAGAAATAGTGGACGCTATAAAACAGATTGTTAAGGAAGTAGAAGATGGTAAAGTGTCTATAGAAGATATAGACGAGAGAATAGTCAATGAAAATTTATACACAGCAGGTCTTGAAGATCCAAACCTGATTATAAGAACTAGTGGAGAAGAAAGATTAAGTGGGTTCTTGTTATGGCAGTCATCGTACTCTGAACTTTATTTCTGTGATAGTTTATGGCCAGAACTACGAAAAGTAGATTTTTTAAGGGCATTAAGATCCTATCAACAGAGAGAAAGACGTTTTGGAATTTAGTATAGATATAATCATAAATTTTGATTAATCCAAAAAAATAAAAATATCCTAAATTAAACTTTTTTCAATACTAACTGGTGAATATTTATGATTGATACCCACTGTCATGTTGATTTTAAGGAATACAATAAGAACAGAAATGAAGTAATGGAACGAGCAAAAAATAAACTTACTGCAATAATAAACTCTGGAGCTAGTTTGGGGGGTAATCAAAGAACATTAAAGCTTCAAGAAGATTACTGTGGATTTTTATATTCAACCCTGGGATTTCACCCTTCAAAAACTTCAAAAGCAGATTCATCAATAATTAAACAGGCATTAAACGAGATAGAGGATAATATAGATCTTGCAGTTGGAATAGGCGAAACGGGCATGGATTATCATGAAGTAACCGATGTTAACCATAGAAAAAAACAAGAAAAAATATTTGGAATTTTTATTGAAATGGCAGAGGAATATGAACTTCCACTAATAATCCATGCAAGGGCTGCTGAGAAGAAAGCTCTTGCGATGGTGAAAAAGACATCATCACTTAAAGACGTTGTTTTTCACTGTTATGGAGGAGATATGGAAACAGCTGAGCTTATTGTTGAAGAAGGATACTTCCTGTCTCTTTCTACCATAATATGTTTTTCAGATCACCATAAAAAACTTGCAAAGGAAATCCCTATTTCAAATTTATTAACAGAAACAGACAGCCCCTATCTATCACCATTTAAGGGAATTAGGAATGAACCTGCATTTGTTGAGGAAGCTATTAAAATAATAGCGGAAAAAAAAGATTTAACTCCTGCTAAAGTTGATAAAATAACAGAAAAAAGTGCTAAAAAAATATTTAATATTTAATTGAATATTTTAGGAATATTAATAAATAAATATTCATTTTTTTCCATCTATTTCATTAAATACTTCTTTTGCAATGTTTATCCCATTTATTGCCCGAGGAAATCCTGCATAAACTGCCATTTGAATAATTACTTCAATAACTTCTTGTCTATTGCATCCAACATTCAGAGCACCTTTTATATGATCTTTGAGTTCTGGTTTTGTATCACCTATTGCTGTGAGGGCTGCAATAGTTGCGATCTCTCTGGATTTCAAGTCAAGACCCGGGCGTTCATAAACATCCCCATATGGAAATTCAACAACAAAACGTCCAAGATCAGGTGCTATATCCTTTAAGTTTTCCATAAGGGCTTTGCTTGCCTCGGGATGTATTTTTTCAAGATTCTTTAAACCCGTACTGTATCTGTCCACCAAATTCAAACCTCCTATTAATACATTTAATTTTTATATACTTGATTCAATTTCAAATATTATAAAATTTAATCATTGGTGTTAAATCCAAGAAAATTTATTTACAAGCCTTTACACTTAAATCTCCATTTTTTTTTTGGTGTTTCAATTATTCTGATATCATTTCATAACTGATTTTTTATATTCTTTGGTTTTCCTTTTCTTATTTCTATTTAACTAAAAATAAACTTTCATTAAATATGTAAATCATTTTTGATTTTTAAGAAATTTTTCTAACCTAATTAAAAAATTTTATTTTGGACCAAAAACTTTATATAATCTATATAACTACTATTCATATATCTGACTCAGAGTCATATACAAAATTCTTAGTCATAAATAAGATCTAAATTCATTATTGATAGGTGAAAAATATGTCACTTGGAAAATGGAAAGAAAGAGAAAGAGAACAACGTCGAAATGATATTATTAATGCAGCTAGAAAATTGTTTGTTGATAGAGACTTTGATGAGGTCTCAATGGATGAAATAGCAGAAAATATAGGTCTTGGTAAAAGTACACTTTATCTTTATTTTAAAAATAAAGAAGCATTGTACTTTGCCATAGAATTACGTGGTATCCAAATTTGGGTTGAAATGGTTAAAGAGGAAGTAAAAAAAGGAAAAACTGGTTTAGAAAAGTTAATATTATACATTAGTGCAACCCGGGAGTTTTCTAAGAAATATCCTAATTGTTTAAGGATGTTGTATTCTCCTACAAATAATAAAAAACAATTTGATATGAATAAACTGAACAGTAGTGAAGAATTTCAAGAAGTAAGGGGATTATTTAAAGAATTAATGTTCATAGGAATAGATTCAATACAAACAGGTAAAAATGATGGTGAAATCAGATCAGATGTGGATCCTGTGGAAGCAACTGTCCTCCTATCGGTAATCATCAATGGTATGGTGAATATGGGGAGTTGGAGTAAAGAAATATTGGAAAGCAAGGGAATTAATGAACAAAAATTTACCAATGATACAGGAGATCTATTCCTTCATATGTTGTCAGAAAATATTAAATAAGTAAGAATAGAGCAAAAAATGCAATAATAAAGGTGTTAAATATGGATTATAATGAATTTGGGGAAAAATTGAATGAATTTCTAAAATTGGAAAATGAACCAGTGGCCATAAAATGGTCTGTAAAAGAGCCAAAAAATGTTGAAAAGGAAGAAGAAAAATCAAGTTTTTGCACAAAACTTATGAAAGCCATGAAAGGCGAAATGTTCTATGCAACTGCTGAGGAAGAGGGATGTATGGGTGGTGCAAGATATTCTGGACTTAAGGACATACGTGAATACTCTGCAAATGTACAAAGCGGTGCATTTATGGTTCCAAAAGGATTATATAAGGATATTCCTGCAGTGCAACGTTCAAGAAAAGATGAAACATACATAAATCCTGGAATTTTTAATGCAGTTGTTTTCGCTCCCTTGAATAGGGCAGAATTTGAACCAGATGTGATATTTATGATCTGCAATGCGAAACAGGGAATGGAAATACTACATGCAAATGCTTATGATTCTGGAGAACATGGACTAGGTGCTGACGCAGTTCCTATATGCAGTTCAATGGCTGCAACTCCTTATATGGCTGGAAAAGTCACTTATGGATTCGGCGACGTTGCTGCAAGGAAAAATATGGGTCTCGATCAAGAAGATATTATGATTAGTATTCCTGGAAGTGACTTGTCCCGTGTTGTTTCTAATTTAGGAGAGATGCGAACTAAAATGTTCTTTAAGGAAGAATGATTTTTCAATAATTATTATATTTTTTTTGTAAATCATGCAATAAAAATAAATTTAAACCCTTAAATGAATCGCTAATAATATTAAACGTATTATCTATAGAAATAGGCCACAAGAGTGAAAATTATGAATTATAAAAGCCAATATGACCTAACTAAAGATCAGATAAACATGATTATGGCGGGATTGATGGTTGGGCTTCTTGTAGCTGCATTTGATTATTCAATCATGGCAATAGCTATGCCTAAGGTTATTAATAGTCTACACGGCATGGAATATTATGTATGGCCATTTACATCTTATATGTTGTCTTCAACCATCGCAATAATCCTTTTTGGTAAATTATCGGATATTTACGGTAGGAAACATATTTTGATTGCAGGGATCATCACATTTGTTATAACTTCCGTCATGTGTGGTTTTGCAACCAATATGTTTCAATTGATCCTATTTAGAGGACTTCAGGGAATTGGTGGGGGAATTTTAATATCCCTACCATTTATAGTGGTTGGAGAAATTTTCAGCCCCAGAGAACGGGCCAAATATATGGGGATACTCGCATCAGTTTTTGGTCTTGCAGACGTTTTGGGGCCAATTATTGGTGGTGTAATTACAGATTCCTTCGGTTGGAGATGGGTGTTTTTTATAAATGTTCCAGTTGGGATCGCTGCTGTAACCATGATTCTTTATTCGCTTCCAAACTTTAAATTGCCAGATGTTAAAAAGATCATAGATTATTCTGGGATTATCACCTTTACATTAGCTTTAAGCACAATTTTCTTTGCAATAACACTTGCAGGAGATATTAATAAATATCCGCTAGATGAGATGGCTGTACTCATTGTATTTTCAATATTCATGTTTGCATTGTTTGTATTGGCTGAGAAAAAAGCAGTAGAACCTATTTTGCCTTTAAATCTTTTTAAAAATTCAATATTTAATGTATCATCATTAGAAAGTTTTATAGCAAGTGCATTGATGTTTAGTGGGATAATTTATGTCCCATTATTTGCACAAGGTGTTTTAGGTATGAGTGCTACAAATTCTGGACTTATAATGATTCCTATGTTTCTAAGTCTTACAATAACCTCAATAATCACTGGACAAATCATATCAAAGACAGGAAAATATAAAAATCTTGTCATTGTTGAATTTGTTATAACAGGAATAGGGGTTATACTTCTTGCTACAATGAATGTGAATACACCATATTATCTGTTATTAGCATATTCAACTGTCCTTGGTATAGGTTCGGGAATGGCTTATAACATATTCAATGTAGCAGTGCAGAACGCATTTGCCCTTCGAGAAATAGGTATTGTAACAGCTTCTATGCGGTTTTTCAGAAATGTAGGCACTATAGTATCCGTTCCAATATTTGGATACATAATGAATTTCACTTTAGGAAGTTCAAACGCAGTTACATTGAGTAAAACTCAAGCTTTGGTACTATCTATCCAGAATATTTTCATTGTAGCTATTTTATTATCATTTGTAGGGCTGGTTGTTGCATTCTTCCTTAAAGAAATACCTTTAGGGGAGAATATGCTTATGACTCAAGAAGAAGTTAGTGAAGGACAGCTAGAAAAAGCGAAATAACTTCTTTTTATTTAATTTTATTCCTCATAGTCATTATTAAAATATAATTCTATTAGTATTGATAACTGAATTAAATAATTGTAAATCAGGATTTATTTAAAATTATAAATGGAGATTGATAAAATGATTAGAGTAGCTGTAACAGGCGCAGGTGGAAGAATGGCTTCCAAAATTATTAAATCCATACTTAAACAGGAAGATATGAAAGTAGTTGCAGCTATAGGGACACCAAATACTCCTTTTGAAGGAAAGGATATTGGTGAAGTAATAGGTGTAGGAAAGATTGATGTTCAAGTAAAAGGTGCCCAGAAACTTGCTGAAGTTTTAAAAGAAAAGAAACCAGATGTTCTAGTTGATTTTACTAAAGCAAATGCAGCTGTGGATACAATCAAAACTTCTGCAGATTGTGATGTTAATGTAGTTGTAGGTACAACTGGATTTTCAGAAGAACAAATGGATGAAATAGAAAGATCTATCGAAGGAAATAAGATAAAAGCAGTTATTGCTCCAAACATGGCAGTAGGTGTGAATGCGTTCTTTAAGATCATTGAAGACCTTGCAAAGATTCTTAATGATTATGATATTGAAATAATAGAAGCTCATCATAAAAATAAAGTGGATGCCCCTTCAGGAACTGCTGTTAAAACTTATGAAATTATAGCTGAGGCACTTAGAAAAAATAAAGATGAAACTTATGTCTATGGTAGGCAGGGAATTGTAGGTGCACGAACTTCTGGAGAAATAGGAATGCATGCAGTTCGTGGAGGGGATATCGTTGGAGATCATACCGTACTTTTTGTCGGCGAAGGAGAGCGAATTGAAATTGTCCACAGAGCACATAGCAGACAAGTATTTGTAACAGGAGTAATTAAATCAATAAGATATGTTGTTGGAGCTTCTGAAGGAAAAATAAGTGACATGGGGGATGTTTTAGGTATAAAATAAAATGAAGATACCTTTTTTTTAAATTTAATAATTTATATTAAATAAGTTAAATTATGAGTAAAAAAATCAGCTTAGAGTCTGATAATTTATCTTATCTATTTTTAAATAGGGCAATATGATTTTGATCTAATTTAAAGAGTTTAGCAAATTATGATTAAAATCAAATTTTCAACAAACCTAAATGTAATATCATTAAATTTACCGCAGTAGTAAATAAAGATAATAAACAATATACTTACAAATTCAAAAATACTGTGTTGTGGATAAAAATGACAACAGAAAACATTAAAAAACCATATGTAATTCTGAACTGTGCAATGACCCTTGATGGGAAAATAGCAACTAAAACAGGCAGTTCTGAGATATCGGGTAAAATGGATCTATTGCGGGTTCATGAACTTCGTAAAGAAGTCGATGCTATAATGGTAGGGATAAATACTGTGTTAGCCGATGATCCAAAACTCACAGTTCATAAATTTCAGGCAAGTCCAGAAGATTATCCATTGAGAGTTGTTATTGACAGCAAGGCTAGAACACCACTCTTTTCAAGGGTTTTAAATTCGGATGCTCCAACAATAATTGCAGTTTCAGAGATTGCTGATTCTGAAAAAATTGAAAAGTTGGGTGAAAAAGCAGAAGTAATTGTTTGCGGCAAAAATCATGTTGATCTTGATTTACTAATG
Source organism: Methanobacterium spitsbergense (assembly GCF_019931065.1). Taxonomy (NCBI): domain Archaea; kingdom Methanobacteriati; phylum Methanobacteriota; class Methanobacteria; order Methanobacteriales; family Methanobacteriaceae; genus Methanobacterium; species Methanobacterium spitsbergense. The sequence continues at coordinate 146,871 of NZ_JAIOUQ010000007.1, forward strand.
GAAAAACTTGCTTTAAAAGGAGTTAAAACACTTATGTTAGAGGGAGGATCAACTCTAAATTACTCAATGATAATTGGAGATCTTGTATCTGAAGTGCGTGTTTGCATAGCTCCAATGATAGCAGGGGGAAAGGAAGCTAAAACACTTGCAGATGGTGATGGAGTCCAATACATGAAGGATGCTGTAAAACTCAAATTAAAAAAAAGTTACAATTTGGAAGAAGACCTAATTTTAGAATATCAAGTTATCTCCCAATAAATTAATTTGCTAAGGTTTTTTCATTATCATATAAACTCCAGTTGCTGCTAAACCAATTGCAACTAACCAGATTAAAATATCAAAGAACTGTGGTATTGCATATTTTACGACAACTATTAAAAGTGCAACGATTATGTAACATACTCCGAGTATTGTATTGTTCATACTTCTGTTCATAAATCCACCTCATGTATTTCTAATGATCTATTTTAACAAACCTTTTTTTCTGAGAATCCTCTCAGGATTATCTTTTAAAGCTTTTTTTATCTCTTTATCCTGTAGTCCTGTACCTAAACCTACTTTATAAGCCATTTCATAGGATATAAGATCTCCAGGCATATGTGTATCTGTGTTAATAACCAGATCTGCCCCTACATCATTTGCCAGTTTTGCAACATGTCCATTTCCAAGACAATGTCCTCTTCTGGAACTTATTTCCAGAGCAATACCATTTTCCTTGGCAATTTCTACTTCTTCAACTGTTATAAGGCCGGGATGTGCGAGGATATCTACTTCGGGACAGTTAACTGCACTCCAGTTAGTTCCTTCTATCACAGGTTCAACAATTGTTTCACCATGTACAACAACAATTTCTGCACCAAACTTCCTTGCTTGATGGGCAAGTTTATCAATAATTTCGGCTGGTGCATGGGTTATTTCGGCTCCTGGAATGATTTCTATGTCCCAGTTGTCCCTTATGTCTATAACTGCATTTATTACTTTACCAACACACTCAATATTCGATGCATCAACATGGTCTGTTATTGCAACAGCACTGTGATTTAATACCTGAGCACGTCGTGCTATTTCTGATGGTAAAAGTTCACCATCGCTGAATATACTGTGTGTGTGGAGATCTATTCTTTTTTTAATATGGAATCCTCCATTACTTCTATTTGATTATTTATGGGTTATTCTTTTCAGTCGAAAAGGTTAGCACATTTTTCTCATGTTTGAATAGGATCTTCATGATATACTAAACTTTTGATTATTCTTTCATAAAATTATATCTAACAATTCTAAACTTATTTGTAAAATACATGAATTTCATATAAAACATTATTTTATTGTTTAAAAAGTTAAGGTCAGTAATAATGTGATCATTTGAAATATGTGCTTCCATTGGATTTCAACACCAACATTTTCTTTCTTTTCAATTGAAATATTTAAAATTAATTAGAAATAGAGGATATTATCTGAATTTAAGAACAGTTTGTAGTTTGAATAAAAAAGCTTATGAGAATTATTGATGCTTAGATAATATTAAACTGTTAATTACTTTTCAAACCAATGGTAAAGTATATTTTCAGTTTCAAAATTACCTTAATTACTTTAATAAAACTATGTGTCTTGTTGGAGACTTGGGTTTTCCTGGAACAAGTAATATCCCTATAAAAAAGAATAAAGGTATCCAATTCATAACTATATTGTAGTGATAAAAATGAAATGTTCTATTTTCGCACCATCTCATATAACTGGATTTTTTGAAATAATTGATAATCAAAACCCATTAAAGAGAGGATCCTGTGGTGCTGGTGTAGCAATGGATAAGGGTGTAATTACCAATCTTAAAATATTTGATAAGAATTCCTCAGATAGTTTAAAGACTAGTGTAACCATTAATGGGGAGGAAGATGTTAGAAATACTACCATAACCTTTAAAACAATTGAGATTATGGAAAGGGAATTTAATATTAGTAAACTCGTTGAGGACAAGTCAATCAGTATTGATCATGTATTAGAAGTACCCATAGGTGCAGGATTTGGAACCTCAGCAGCATGTGCACTTGGAACTGCCCTTTCAATAGCAAAGATTCTTGAACTAGATATAACCTATAATAAAGCCACAAGCATAGCTCATCTTGCAGAAATTGAAATGGAAAGCGGATTGGGGGATGTGATTGCTGAGGTAAATGGGGGTATCACCTTAAGAATAAAAGAAGGAGCTCCAGGATTTGGCGTAACAGACAAAATGATATTGAAAAAGGATTTATATGTAATATGCAAGAGTTTAGGAGGTATTGAAACATCAGAAATAATCGGTGATCCAATCCACAAAAAAAGAATCAACAACACAGGCAGAAACATGTTAAGCATGTTATTAAAAAATCCTGTTCCCGAATTTTTCCTTAAACTATCAAATAAATTTGCAATGGAAACAGGACTTCTTAGTACTGAAGTATCCGACATTATAAATATTCTCCAAGAAGAAAGTATGGGTGCATCAATGGCAATGCTTGGAAATACTGCATTTGCACTATCTGAAACACCAGATACAACTCTTGATAACGTTATAATTTCTAAAATTGATTCTTATGGATGTAGATTCCTTTGAATCCATTATTTTTGAAATTCTTCCAGTGAAACATTTTCTATCTTATATCTCAATCCTTCATGTTCTAATTTTTTTGTCAAACTCTTACTCATTTTTCCAACAGCAAATACCAACACATTAAGTCCCCTTTTTGCAGCTGCAACAGTTGCATATGGAGTTGCGAATTCAAAATCAGTTTGGATTCCAATTTTGTTTGTCACAGCTCTTGAAACTGTGCCCATGATTCCAATCCTATCAAATCCACGTGCATAAATTTCTTCGATTTCTCCCATGTTGCATGCCCTGGACCCTCCTTCGTTAATGGTTGGGACCTGTATTATAACCACATGTCCGGGTTGGAGTTTAATTGTACCTCCAAGTTTAATAAGGGCAACATCATCCCCCTTAGAAGCTGAATTTAAAACTTCAGCATGGGCAGATTTTTTTTCTTTTCCAGCATATAATGTGCCTTTATCCATTTCTAACCATACTGTTTCACCAGTTTTCATATTTTCCCTGGCTAATGCAGGCCATACTGATTTATAAGTATTCATGGTATCCAGTACATTATCTGCATATTTACTAAGGTTTACAGCCTCATTTTTAACCTTTTCAATGCCTCGTTTGGTTATCTTATATCTGGCATTACCCATACCTGTTTCAACGAAGCCATCATCAACAAGACTTTTTATATTTTCTGAAACAGCCTGCACAGTAATATCAAGCTTTTTAGCTATATCCTTCTGTCTTAGATGGGGTTGTTCTCTTGCTATCTCTGCAAGTATTTGGAATCTTGTGAGTTCGCCTTTTTTCTTGAAAACCTTCATGGTTTACTCCCCACTTATTTAGATCAATCCTTTCAAACTTTCATCAAGGAGGTTCAAAAATTTATCGGTACTGCCCTCAGGTATATACGCTCCACAGGCAACAGAATGTCCTCCTCCTGTTCCACCAACTTTCTTTGCAACCTTTCTAATTAAATTTCCAAAGTGTATACCATTGTATGCAAGTAATCTTGAACATCGTAATGAAACTTTTATTCCTTCCTTGTCTTCTCCAATTGGTGTAAAACCTATAATTGGTTTCCTCCAATCACCATAACTTAATATCATGCCTGCTATGGTTCCGATTACTTCACTCTTTATTTCACTTCCTTCAAAGTACTGTATATTGTTGAGGGGGATTATTCTGTCGTCTCCCCTTATCCAATTCATTTTTTGAGCAAGGTAACGACGGTGTCCGAGAGCAAGATGTTCCATTTCATCAAGTCCCGCACCTCTGTCTCCTTTTAATACGTTTAATGCAACTTTATGGTGGTTATGTCTTCCACATGCATTAACAGCAGTTGAGAATTCACTAGCATCCCTAAGTGGGGAATATTTTTCTTCTTCTAAAAACTCATATGAATCTCCAGATATTAATTTTGGTACGTATTTAACATATTTGGAAGGAACTTCCAAACTCAACATACGGACCAGCTCGGAAAATAACCTGCCCTTTTCTTCAACACTCAAATCACATAATGATCTGTGTTTTCTACCATTTTTAGTTGGAATATCAAGTTTATTTAAAAGAAGAAGGCATTCTGTTTTATTATTGGTTATTGGTAGATTCACATCTCCAAAATAGGATAATGCAACAAATATTGGTCGGGTTTGTCTTCCATAGATTGCAAGATCGTTTTTTGATTCAACCAATTGATGTTTAATGCTTTCATTGAGTATACCATGGTTTATACCAACCATTTTTCCATTAAAACTGTTTTGCATATCTCCAACAGCACTTAAAACACCCATCCAGCTTAGATCTTGAAATCCAAATGTTCTTGCAAGGAGATAGCTCATTCCTCCACCCGAAATTTCATAGGATCCATCAATATTATGGAAATGTGGATTTAATTCTACTAGTTCTCCATTCATTGATTGTCCCATCTTCCTGATTGGTGGGTGATGGTCAAGGATCAGAGTTTTTGATGCGGAGGTACAAAATTCGGTCAGATCTTGTCCAGATCCGAGATCAGAAAATATTGTAAGTTCATTTTCTGCTTTAAGATCGTCTATCTTATCAAGACTTATAAATTCTATTTCATGATCCTTATCAAGCCTATCAAGCATTGAAGATAATATAGCACCTGCTGTAACACCATCACAGTCTATATGGGTATATATTTTAATGTCTTCGGATTTCTTAATCAATTCATGTGCTTTATTAAAGGATAAGTTCATTGAATTATCAGATTCAAGCATGTTAACTCCGTTCTAGGGTATTAAAAATAATTTTTATTATAGTTATTTTGATCGGGTTCCCTTAATCATATTACTAATTTTGATCAGGATTTCCTTTTTGGGCATTGTCTTATCCACTGTAACTCTTCCTGAGATTTCCCACCAGGATCTAGAATATGATTTATTTTTATCTACTTCAGGATTTAAATCAAGCTTTTCAGCTGCCTTTGAAATTTCTCGAATCTTAGGAGAACTTACAGCATGTTCTATTGAAATTTTTCTTCCTTCATGTTTAGTTTTCTTTGAATCAATGTAAACTGGCCAAATTATTGCTTTCATAATAAAACTCACCTGAAATATATTATACAATATTAGTTTTCATCATTTTATTAATTCATATAATTCATTAACTTTTCTAGCATAGCTTTAACAGTATATTCCTCAGGAATCAAAACAGGAATACCCTGTTCTTTCAGGGGTCTGGCTGTAACAGGACCTATTGCAGCTACAGCAACATTCCCATTCCTAAACTTTTCGAGTAATCTCTCCTTATCCTCTTCCTTAGCAATTTCTAGCAAATTTTGCACGGTTAAAGTACTTGTAAATGTTACCGCATCAATTTTTCCGTTGATTATGTTTTTTATTAAATTTTCAACGTTATCTTTATTTTCTGGAAGTTCGGATTTGTAGGCTTCGGCAATGAAAACATGCGCACCCATTTTTTCCAGTCCCGCTGGAAGTGAATCCCTTGCAGATAATGTTCTGGGGAGTCCTATAAGTTTATTATTGAGTTCTAATCCTTGATAAACCTCCAGAAGCCCTTCTGCAGTATAATCCTCTGGCACCATATCTACTTTTAAGCCCTTTTCTTCCAGGAATTTCCCAGTTCTGGGACCTATTACAGCTATCTTACAGTCAGGACTAAGTCTCTCTTTAAGATCATTACAATGTTTGAATAATGATATAATTGCTGTTGGGGAAGTGAATATTAACCAGTCAAGCTTTCCTGCCATTTTGCACAAGTTTTTTAGAGACTGGGAATTTGAAACTTGGAGTTCCAAAGTAGGTGCAATAAATGCCTTTCCACCATGTGCTTCAACAATGTTCACGGCTTCAGCAATCCTTTCAGCAGGACGTGTTATACCTATTACTTTTCCCTCAAATTCATTACCCTTCATTTACCTTCAACCTTTTCGAGTTTAGCCTTTTTAAGTAAAGATTCCTTAAAAACATCCACTACCTTACCTACAATTACCAATGCAGGAGTGTTTATATGATTCTGAGTGATATCTTCGAGTGTTCCTGTTATAATTCTCTGATCTGGAGATGTACCATTTTCAATAACGCAGACAGGAGTTTTTGGATCTTTGTACTTCATTATTTCCTTGGTGTTTTCTTCCAGTAGTCCAATACCCATAAGAATAATTATAGTATCTGCTTTAAAATCCCATTTAACCTGTTTGTTAGGCTTTGTAGGGTCTTCATGTCCTGTAACTATTGTTAATGAAGTTGCAATACCTCTGTGTGTAACTGGAAGTCCTGAAGATGTGGGTACACCAATGGCAGAAGTGACTCCTGGAATGAATTCTACACATATCCCTTCTTCTAACAAAGCCAGCATTTCTTCTCCACCCCTACCAAATACAAATGGGTCTCCACCCTTTAATCTAACAACATTTTGGTGTTTTTTACCTTGATCAATGAGTATTTGGTTTATTTCGTCTTGTTTTTTGTAATGTTCTCCTGCTTTTTTACCTACATAAATGAGATCAGCATTTTCTGCATACTTTAAAATTTCATTATTTGCAAGTCTGTCGTAAATTACCACGTTAGCTTTTTTTAGGGCCTTAACGGCTTTAAGAGTTATAAGGTCTGGATCTCCAGGTCCAGCACCAACCAAATATACTACCATGTTTTCACCTTGGATTTTTAAGTTTGATTATTTGAATCAATAAATAATTAAATTAATTTTAAGGGCATAATAACCTTAAAAAAAATCATATACCTTCTTATATTACAATCAATATGCTATAGTTTCATAAAATGGGATGGCTTCAATATTTAATCATTCCACTAAAGAATTTTAAACCGTCATCAGATCCTAAAATAGTTTCTGAAGCTCTTTCAGGATGGGGCATGACTGCACACACCAATCCCTCTTCATCACATACTCCTGTAATGGCTTCCATTGACCCGTTTGGATTTTCGGATTCAAATGAAAGTATTATCTGATCATTTTCATGTAGTTTTTTAAGATTTTCGGTATAGTAACGACCTTCAGCATGGGCTATTGGCATATTTATTACTTCATTCTTCTTGTACATACTTGTAAACGGTGTTCTGGTACTGTTAACCTTGAGTTCTGTCCATTTGCAAATGAATTTGGCATTCTGGTTTTCAGTAAAAACACCGGGCACCAGTCCAACCTCTGCAAGTATTTGGGCACCGTTACATATTCCAAGAACAGGTTTTTCCTCTTTAACACAGTCTTTAATGCCATTTATCACAGGGGTGATTGCTGCTATGGCTCCTGCACGGAGATAATCTCCATAAGAAAATCCTCCAGGTATCACTATGCCTTCAAAGTCTGAAAGATCTCTTTTGCTCCACCAGATATATTCTGGTTTGGCCCCTGCAAGTTCAAGTGCATGGAAAACATCCCTATCACAGTTTGACCCAGGAAATCTTATTATCCCAACTTTCATCTTTTATTCCTCTTTTGGAGATATTTTAATGGTATAATCGTGGATCACAGGATTGCAGAGTAGTCTCTGGCACATTTCATCCACTTCTTTTTTAACAAGTTCCTGATCTGATCCTTCAATTGTAAACTTAATCATGTCAACTGTAGCTGTATTTTCTACATTATAATCAAGTAAGGCCAGCGCTCTCTGTATAGTTGCTGCTTCGGGATTTAACATACCATTTTTCAGACTAATTTTAACCTCTGCATCATATTTCATTGCATCACCATTTCTTTTTTTGGAATTAACTAATAAATTTAAATTCGTCTATTAAGATATCTGATCCCTAATTAAATATCTAAAAATATTTTTTTTTAGAATCATACTCTTAAAATTTGTTTGTTTAAAGATTGATATTCCATTTTTCCTTATCTTCATTGCTGAGTATCATAGATGCGACTTTCATGTAGGCATCCATAACACCTGATTCACCCTTTCTAAACAAATCCTTATCAAGAACTTCCCATGTTTTTGAGTCCCAAAATCTGCATGTATCTGGACTAATCTCATCTCCCAGTACTATATTCCCCTGGGAATCAAAACCATATTCAATCTTAAAATCAGGGAATAGGATATCTCTCTCCAAGAGGAAATCCTTTAATATAGCGTTGATTTTAAGGGTAATATCTCTTATACCATCAAGTTCTTGTTGTGTTGCAAGACCTAAGGCAATAGTTATGGAATCGTTTAACATGGGGTCATGATATTCATCGTTTTTATAGTCCATCTGTATTACAGGTGGATTTAATTCCTGTTTATCGGTGAATGGAAATTTTTTTATAAGGCTTCCTGCTGCTATATTTCGAGTTATAACCTCTAGAGGTATCATATCTAATTTTTTGCATAACATATAACCTGGTTTAATCAGTTCTATGTACTGTGTTTTAATTCCAGATTTTTCTAAAACTTCAAAAAACTTTGAAGAGATCACAGAATTATAAAAACCCTTTTTAACAAGGCTTTCACTTTTAATCCCGTCTCCGGCAGTTATATCATCTCTGAATTTAACTATAACTTGTGTTGGATTGTCTGTTTCGTACACGTCTTTTGCTTTACCAGCGTATATGAGATCTCCAATTTTTGAATTCATTTTAAACTCCATTAATTCTTTAATATTTTTTATAAAAACTATCCAATGAACAGAATGTTTATAATAATTTTGCTTTCTGTTTTTACTAATTATTACTAGACACTTCTAATTGAAAAACACTCACTTTTTAATTAGAGATAAGTCTGTAGGATTATATAAAAACTTCGTAGGAAAAACATATATTTGATAATTGGAGTTTTAACTTATGAATACCATCATAAATTGGATATAAAATCTTATTTTTCACTATTTTAATTTTTAAATAGATATATTTGATTAATAATTTATAAAAACATTTAATTACACTTAAATAACTTAATTAAATACATATCGGATATTTAATACGACTACAATGTGCTATTGATTGTTAAATAAAGTTCACTTTCATATATCTGATTTTGTGAAGTTAACCTTGAGGAATAAATAACAAATTCAAAAATTATTAATTCTCCAAATTATAAATTAAACGAATATAGAGTTTAAACATGGAGTTCCATTTAAAAAAACAATTTTCATTATATTAAAAATATAATATGATACTAATAAGTCATGATTTAGTAAAATAGAATTGTATATCCATCAAAAAGTAATAAGGAGTAATAAATTTGTCCTTTTATTGTCTATAAATTTAGATCTAATTATTTGGGAGGGGTTAACGTTATTGTAACTAAATCTTTAAACCATGATGATGCAAAGGAAAAGAGCGGTTCAATCCCACAAGCAACCATTCATAGTCATGAAGTAATAATAATTGGTGGTGGATTAACTGGGCTCAGGGCAGCTATCCAAATAGCAGATGCCGGGCTCAATGGGGCTATTATTTCAAAGGTCCATCCTTTGAGATCCCACTCTGTTGCTGCTCAAGGAGGAATGAATGCTTCTCTTGGAAATGTTCCGGGAGAAGACGGTAAAAATGATAGTTGGGAAATGCATGCCTATGATACTGTCAAGGGATCAGATTATTTAGCAGATCAGGATGCAGTTGAACTAATGTGTCGTGAGGCAACTTCAACAGTGATAGAACTTGAACACATGGGAACGGTGTGGTCTAGACTGGAAAACGGAAAAATAGCTCAACGTCCATTTGGAGGGGCAGGATTTCCTAGAACTTGTTATGCTGCCGATCGTACTGGTCATAATGCTCTTAACACATTATATGAACAGTTATTTGATAGGGATATCCCCGTATATGAGGAATTTTTTGTAACATCACTGGTGCAGGATAGGGGGAGATGTAATGGATGCACGGCCATTGATATTAAGACAGGAAATGTACATGGATTTGTTTCAAAAGCAGTTCTTATGGCTACAGGAGGATTTGGAAGAATATTCAGCAGATCAACCAATGCCCTAATAAATACAGGAGATGGTCATGCACTTGCACTAAATGCATGTGTGCCTTTGAAAGATATGGAATTTGTACAGTTCCACCCTACAACCCTTTACGGTACTAATATTTTAATGAGTGAAGGGGCACGTGGTGAGGGAGGAATTCTTTTAAACAGTAATGGGGAGCGGTTCATGGAACATTATGCACCCAACTCATTGGATCTGGCACCTCGTGATGTTGTGGCAAGATCAATTGAAACTGAAATTAGAGAAGGAAGGGGATTTGATGGAGGTTATGTTAATTTAGATTTAACTCATTTAGGTGCGGATCGTATTATGGAACGGTTACCAGGGATACGACAGATAGCTATGGATTTTGCAGGAGTTGATCCAATCGATGATCCAGTTCCAGTTCAACCAGGCCAGCACTACTCAATGGGCGGAATAGACGTTGATATTAATGGAGCTACAATATTACTGGGATTGTATGCTGCAGGCGAATGTGCATGTATTAGTGTACATGGTGCTAACAGGTTAGGAGGTAATTCACTGCTTGAAACTGTAGTATATGGAAGATTGGTTGCTGATAAAATTATTGAAGATAATCCGATCCATTTAGAACAAGACATCGAACCTATAAAGTTGGCCATAATTGATATTGAAGATAAAATAGGCGATATAATGGATCGTAAGGATAATGGAAACTTTTTTCGGGTAAAAAATGCCATTACCGACATTATGTTTAATAAATTCGGAATATTTCGTGATTCTGATGGAATGGATGAGGGACTTGTTGAGATTAAAAATTTACAGGAACAATTTTCCAAGCTTTCTCCAATTAATAAGGAGAAACCTTTTAATCAGTCACTCATACAGTTTTTAGAAGTTGAAGGTATGCTTAAATTAGCAGAAATTATCGCACTCAGTGCCATTGAGCGAAAGGAAAGTCGAGGTTCTCATACTAGGATAGATCATCCTGAACGTGATGATGTAAACTTTCTTAAACACACAGTTTCAATTTTAAATGGTGAAGAAGTCGATATTACATATAAACCCGTCATTCTTGGAATGTTTGAACCAAAGGAGCGTGTTTACTAATGAAACTAAAGGTTTACAGATACCATGAAGGAATGAAAGAACCTCGCTATGATACATTCAAACTAAAATCAGATCCTAGTATAACTGTATTAGGGGCTTTATTCCAATTTCAACAGGAATTTGATGATTCTATTGCATTTCACTATTCATGCAGGGGTGCTGTATGTGGAACATGTGCAATGCTCATAAATAAAGTGCCAAGGCTTGCATGCAGAACACAAGTAGCATCATTAATCCAGGGTGAACTCAAAATTCCATTATCAGAATTCCCTGCTATTGAAGAAACTGTAAAATGGAATCCTGAAGAAGAAATTTTAGTTGAACCGCTTCCTAATTTTCCTGTAATCAGGGATCTAATAGTTGATACAACATCATTTTTTAATTACTATAAATTTGTGGAACCCGTGTTTAAACCAGCCGACAAAACACCTGAAAAAGAAAGATTAATGGATCCATCAGCAATACCTGAATTAGAGTTATACACCAACTGTATATTATGTGGTGCATGTTTTGGTTCATGTCCAATAGATGGAAAGAATCCAGATTATTGGGGGCCTGCTGCACTTGCGAAACTATACAGATTCCACATTGATCCAAGGGAAAAAAAAGGAACAGACAGACTTGAACTTGCCAATATTCCGGAGGGATGGTGGGCATGTGAATTTTATGGAAATTGTCGCAGAGTATGCCCCAAAGGGGTTCCTCCTCTTATTGCAATTGCCAAGGCTCGAGAACAATTAAATGATATAAATGAGAAGAAAGAGGAGGAACCATAAATATGCGATTGGAAAAGGATTCATTGGGTGAAAAAGAGATCCCATCAGGGGTTTATTATGGTATTCAGACTTTACGTGCAGTGGAAAATTTTCCAGTAAGTGGCAGGACTGAAAGAACCGAATTGATTTATGCGTATGTAACAGTTAAAAAAGCAGCTGTTATCACCAACATGAAACTAGGTTCCCTTGATAATGAAAGGGGAGAGGCGATTTTAAAAGCTGCAGATGATGTACTTCATGGTAAATTAGCAGATCAATTTCCTGTTGATCTTTACCAATCAGGAGCTGGCACTTCATTCAATATGAATATAAACGAAGTACTTGCCAACAGGGCATTAGAAATTTTAAACAGAAATAAAGGTGAATATGATTATTTAAGCCCCAACGATCATGTAAATGCATCCCAATCGAGTAACGATACATTTCCCACAGCGTCTCATATTGCAATTATAAAAGAATCTGACAAACTTTACAAGACCCTCATCAATTTGGGTGGTTCATTTAAATCGAAAGGTAAACAACTTTCAGATACTCCTAAATCAGGACGCACTCATCTTATGGATGCTATGCCTGTAACATTAGGTGATGAATTCATAGCCTATGGCAATGCAATTATTCGTGCAGCAAAGGAAATACATGAAAAGAGGAATAATCTGCTTGAAGTAGCAATAGGAGGTACTGCTACAGGAACTGGGGTTAACACACCTGTTTTTTATAGGGATAATGTGGTTAAGAAACTTGCTGAACTAACATCACTCGATCTGATCCCTGCCAAAGACAGTCTAGAAGCTTTACAAAGTAGATCGCAGATTTCGAATTTATCTGGAGCTCTAAGAGAACTTGCACACGATTTAATTAGAATATCGAATGATCTGCGGTTAATGGGATCAGGACCAACTTCAGGATTTGCTGAGATAAATTTACCTCCAGTTCAACCCGGATCGTCTATAATGCCTGGAAAGTTCAACCCAGTAATGGCAGAATGTCTCAATATGATTTCATTTCAGATTATAGGAAATGATACGACAGTATCTTTAGCTGCACAGGCAGGACAGTTTGAATTGAACGTAATGACTCCTATAATGACTTCCAATATTTTGGATTCAATTTCATTTCTAAATAATTATCTACCTATATTCCAGACAAAGTGCGTTGAAGGAATTACTGCTAATAACGATAGATTAAAAACTATTGCTGAAATGAATCCAAGTTTTGCAACTGTTCTTTCGCCAAAGATTGGATATATTAAGGCAGCAGAACTTGTTAAGCAAGCTATGGGCAGTAAAAAATCTATCAGAGACATTGTGGTGATTAGAGGAATTCTTTCAGAAGAGGAAGCAGACGAACTTTTAGATTTAAAAACCATCTCAAAAAATTTATACACCAAAGAATGAACACTCAATTAAGATAGAGGTTAGTTAAAAATGAAATATATCTGCACTTATTGTAACATTTATGCATATGATGAGGATAAGGGAGATCCTGAAACAAATCTTGAACCAGGTACTAGTTTGGATGAATTCCCTGATTCATGGCTGTGTCCTGTATGTGGAATGCCCAAAGAATACTTGCAAGAAGTGCGAGATGATATTTTTTCGCTTAAAATGACCGCATACAACGAAACACAACATGAATCAAAAGATCTGAATTATTACCGTTCCATAGCCCGTAAAATGCTTATAGGTATCTGTGGTGAATTCTCAGTATGTGATGGACAGCCCGATAGAATATGTACTGGACAGAAATTTGGAGCACCCATAGGTTTTGGAGGTGCTGGCCAAGGAAAGACTTTTGAAGCAAATTACAATACTCTTCAGGATTACAAACTTAAAATGTGTGTTATCAAAGCACATCATGAACCAGAAATGTCAGTTCCAATATTTGGGAAGAAAATAACTCTACCTGTTATGAGTGCCAGTCTTTCTGGAGTTAAAAGTAGTATGAATGATGTTGTACCCGAAGATGCATTTTACAGGGGTCTTTTAAAGGGTGCGATGTCTTCAGGTTCAATAGGTTTGGTTGGAAATACACCACACAGTCCTGATGACCTGGGAGTTAATATTGTTGGTGAAAATAAAGGATGGGGCATACCAATATTCAAACCACAATCACAGGAACGACTCATCCAGCTAATGCATTTAGCTGAAAAACTGAATGTAATTGCTGTAGGTGTTGATCTTGAAGGTGCAGGTTCCACAATATGGAATAGTTCCAAAAAACCTGTTTACAGAAAAAGTGAAAATGATCTCATAGAACTGGTTGATTCAACTGAAAAACCTGTAATATTCAAGGGGATAATGAGTAAGGAAGATGCAGTCAAAGTTCTAGATTCGGGTGCTGGTGCATGTTATGTATCCAATCATGGAGGTAGAGTACTCGATGGTGGCCAGGGAATGGCGGAAGTGCTTCCAGAGATTGCAAATGAAATTTCTGGAAAGATCCCAATACTGGCTGATGGGGCTGTTAGAACGGGATATGATGTTCTCAAAGTTCTGGCATTAGGTGCTGATGTTGCACTGATAGGTAGGCCTATAGCAAGGTTATCGCTAGCAGGAGGAGAGGTAGCTGTGAAAATGTATTATAAATATGTTAAAGATGATCTTCGACGGGCAATGATATTAACTGGATGTAATGACCTTAAAGATGCAAATATGAGTATTATAACAAGATCTCATTAATTACCATAATACAAATAAAATTTCATACATCATGTATGATTTAATTTAAAATAATAACAGGAATTGTTCAATTATTTAAAATATCTTTATTTAGAAAAACTTATCAAAATATTGCATTTACAATTCTTTCTGATATTATTAACTGAAATTTTTTAAAGATTCCTTTTAGGCATAAATTGGATATGATAATTTTATATAGATGTTGAAGGTTCATAGTAGTAAATACTATTATTATAAAAAAAGAGAATTCAAATTTACGTTTAAATTTTATCATATACTAAATAATTTCAGATGGAATATAATATTTAATTATTAAAATTGATCAATAAATTTTTTGGAAAGAACTATCGGTGAAATCATGTGCGGAATTGTAGCATGTATAATTAATGACGAAGCAGCGCCAGTACTTTTAGAGTGCGTTCGAAGGTTAGAATACAGAGGATATGATTCTGTTGGGCTAGCAACGCTTTCTGGAGATATATATATCAAAAAAGGCGAAGGTAAAATAGATGATGTCCAGAAAAGGTTGGATTTAACAGATATTCCGGGTAATATGGGAATAGCTCATGTTAGGTGGGCAACTCATGGACTTCCCACAGGAATAAATGCCCATCCACAAACAGATTGTAAAAAAAGGATAGCGGTAGTTCATAATGGGATAATTGAAAATTATAAAGAATTGAAGGCTAATCTTGAAGATGAAGGCCATATATTCGCTTCAGAAACAGATACTGAAGTTTTATCACATTTAATAGAAAAGTACATGGAAATGGGAAATGGTTTGGAAGTTGCAACTAGATTAGCAACAAAGGATATTAAAGGATCTTATGCAATTGCAGTAATTTCTGCTGATGAACCAAACAAAATAATAGGCGTTAGAAAAGAAAGTCCGTTAATAGTGGGTGTGGGAGAAAAAGAATCCTTTATAGCATCAGATGTTCCTGCAATATTGGAACACACTAAAAATGTTATTTACCTAAATGATAACGAAATGGTTATATTGCGCCCTGATGGTGTTGTAATAAAGGATATGGATGGAAATATCCTTGATAATAAAGTAAATATAATTGATTGGTCTTCTGACATGGCAGAAAAAGGGGGATTCAAACATTTCATGCTGAAAGAAATACACGAACAGCCGGATGTTGTTAAAAATACGCTTATGGAATTTTCAGAGATTGAGAAAGTTGTTGGTAAGTTTTCTAAATTCAAAAGAATATGTTTTGTTGCTTGTGGAACATCATTCCACGCATCCCTTGTTGGAAAATATTTATTTGAAACATTATTGGGAATTCCTACAGATGTTTTGTTATCATCGGAATTTTTATTCTCAGAAGGAGCCCTTGACAAAGATACACTGGTGATATTAATAACCCAATCTGGAGAAACTGCAGACACATTGAAAGCTCTGAAAATAGCAAATAAAAAATCAGAAACCCTTGCAATAGTCAATGTTCTTGGGAGCACAGCTACAAGAGAAGCTGATCATGTTATTTATACTAGAGCCGGACCAGAAATAGGTGTTGCTGCCACTAAAACATATGTATGTCAATTAGTTTCAATTTATATGCTTGTTAGTGCTATGAGTGGTAATGATAAACTTTTAGCAGAGCTTCAAAAGGTTCCAGACCATATGAAACAGGCACTTGAAAATGAAGACCATATTATTGAGATAGCTAAGAAATATAAAGATGCAAATGATTTCTTTTTCATTGGAAGGGGATTTTCCTATCCTACTGCACTGGAAGGTGCATTAAAACTTAAAGAAATAACATATATACATGGTGAAGGTTATGCTGCAGGTGAGCTTAAACATGGGCCATTAGCACTTATAGATGATAATGTGCCTGTTTTAGCAGTTGTACCTCCTGGTGAAAGCCACGATAAAACTCTAAGCAATATAGAAGAAGTAAAAGCAAGAGGTGCCAAGGTAATTGCTGTTGGTTCTTCAAAGGATGAGGTATTAAAATCTGAATCACATGACATCATGGGATTTGATGGAGATATAAGTGAAATGTTATCTCCAATACCCTATGTAGTGCCATTGCAACTCCTATCCTACTATATCAGTGTTGAAAGGGGAATAGATCCAGATAAACCAAAAAACCTTGCTAAATGTGTAACAGTAGAGTAAAACTTGGATCTAATTACTTTAAATATATTTTTTTATATTCTTTTCATTTATTGGATTGGGAAATAAGTTTTTTCAGTATTATTTCATATTCTGCCTAGTTGCATACAGATTAGTAAGGATATAAATGTTTTGAATAATATAACCAATATGAAGATCAGTCACGGATTACTTAGGTTGTCCAAAAATAATTTTAACCAAAATTTGTTAATTAAAATCAAAAATATTAAAAAATAGTATTTAAATTAAATTTTATGGTAGATTAAAATGAATCCAAAGAAATCAGGAACTTTGTTTATAGTGTTGATGATAGCACTAATTGCATTTGGAACTGCTTCAGCTGCGAATGTGGCAAATGTGGGAACTAACTTATTTGATGGTTTAACCATATCAAATTTGAGTTTGACCAGTTTGGGCGGACAAGAGCAGATCACAGCTATTGGAGATCCTTCATTTGAACCTGTTTATGTTACAAAGAGGATTGTATACAATATAACCAATGAAACTCCTGTAACTCCTATAAATAATACAAATAATAGTACTTTATCAACAAATTCCGGTAATTAATCTATTATATTAACACTAGACTGGATACAACTCTTTTTTTTCTATGATATTTTCAAAACTCAGTTTTATAAATATCTAAGAATGTTTAAAATAAAAAAAGATATTAAGAATATACAAATAAAAAGATTTGAAACATAATTTAAGTATTTATAATTATAATACATTATAAACGTGGATGTTAAAAAGGTGATTTAATGCCAGATAATCAAGTAGGAGAAAAAATACGTCAGTTAAGAGAGAGTAAAAATATTTCAATCGAAGAACTTGCAGAGAAAAGTCAAATCAGTGTAGATCTGGTTGAAAGACTTGAAGGTAATGCAGTAATACCATCACTATCCCCATTATTAAAGATTGCGAAGGTTTTGGATGTGCGTTTAGGCACATTTTTAGACGACGCCCCACAAACAGGTCCGGTTGTTGTTAAATCAGGTAAATCAGAAAATGTAACAAGATTTTCTGGTAAAAATAGTAATCTTAAGGACAGTACACTGGATTTTTACTCACTTGCATCTGGAAAAACCGACAGACATATGGAACCATTCTTAATTGATGTACACCCACCAGAAACAGAAGATTATCAATTATCATCACACGAAGGTGAAGAGTTTATTTTTGTTATGAACGGTGAAATAGAAGTTCTTTATGGTAAAGAGACCTACCTGGTTTCTGAAGGGGATAGTATTTACTACGATTCTGTTGTGCCACATGATTTACATGCACATGGCGGTGACGCTAAAATTTTGGCTGTTGTATACACTCCTATTTAAGAATAAACAGTAATCAAATGAATCTGACTTTAACAGAAATATAAAAATAATAAAATATTTAAGAGGCTTTAAATGTATAAGACAGTTGTTACACCAAGATTTGGTGATATTGATGGACTTCGTCATGTTAATAATACAGTACTTGCAATATGGTTTGAACAAGCCAGAAATCCAATATTCAGAATGTTTACACCCGATTTGGATCTGAGCTACGAGAACTGGAAACTCATAATGGTGAGAACAGAATTCGATTTTCTAAGTGAAATGTATTATGGGGAAGATGTGGAGATAAGGACATACATCCTAAAAATAGGAAATAGTTCATTTACAATGGGACACGAAGCCTGGCAAAATGGAAAGCTCAGGGTCAAGGGAGAAGCAGTGTTAGTACATTTCGATTTTATAGAGAAAAAAAGTGTACCTATCCCAGATTCGATCAGGTCACAGTTAAATGAACATTTGATGATAGAAGATGCATGTAAAATATTTGATGATAATAAATAAATCAGATATTTACAATAATTATTAATGATTTGGGGGTTGGAGACATGCTTTTTACAGAAGATACCATTGGCGATCTGTTTGAAAAAGAGGTTAAAAATCATCCTGATAGAGATTTTATAATTTATCCTGATAGGGATCTTAGATTTACATATAAGGATTTTGATGAACGTGTCAACATGTTTGCCAAGGGCCTTTTGTCATTAGGCATAACTAAAGGAGATCATGTAGGCATATGGGCTAAAAACGTGCCAGACTGGCTCACTTTTATGTTTGCAACAGCCAAGATAGGAGTTGTTCTTGTTACTGTTAACACAGCATACAAAGGTCATGAACTTGAATATGTACTTGAACAGTCGGATATGAAAGCTCTGGCAATTATAGATGGATATCAGGATGTTGATTACATTAATATTATGAACGAATTAGTTCCAGAACTCAAAACTCAGGAGAGAGGAAGTCTTAAAAGCAAAAAATTTCCATTTTTAGAACATGTAATCTATATCGGCCAGGAAAAACATAGAGGTATGTATAACACAAATGAATTAATGCTTTTGGGTAAGCATACAGATGATTCTGAACTTCTAAAGGTTAAAAAAACAGTGAGCAATAACGATGCAGTGAATATGCAGTACACTTCGGGTACCACTGGATTCCCTAAGGGTGTAATGTTGACCCACAGAAATATCCTCAACAATGGATATTATATTGGTGAAAGACAAAAATTCAAAGGAGAAGACAGATTATGTATCACGGTGCCATTATTCCATTGTTTTGGTATTGTATTAGCAGTCATGGCTATAATAACCCATGGGGCTACTGTGGTAATGATTGAACTCTTTGACCCGTTAATGGTACTTGCCGCAGTGCAAAAGGAAAAATGCACAGCCCTGTATGGAGTACCAACCATGTTTATTGCAGAATTCAGCCACCCAATGTTCGATATGTTTGACCTTTCTTCACTGCGTACAGGGATCATGGCAGGTTCACCATGTCCAATCGAAGCAATGAAGAAAGTTGTTAAAGATATGAATATGACACAGATAACTAGTGTTTACGGACTAACAGAAGGTTCACCTGGTTTTACTCAGACCAGTGTAGATGATCCTCTGGAGAAACGTGTGGAAACAGTGGGAAAACCACTGCCCAACTGTGAGGTTAAAATTGTAGACCCTGAAACAGGTGAAACACTTAGACCAAACATGACGGGTGAAATATGTTGTAAAGGTTACAATGTAATGAAAGGATACTACAAAATGCCAGAAAAAACTAAAGAAGTTATTGATGAAGATGGATGGCTTCACAGTGGAGATCTGGCCACTTGCGACGATGAAGGATATTACTCTATTGTTGGACGGATCAAAGACATGATCATCAGAGGTGGGGAAAACATATACCCTCGTGAAATAGAGGAGTTCATTCACACAATTGATGGGGTAATGGATGTACAAGTAGTGGGCATACCCGATGAAAAGTATGGGGAAATCATTGGTGCATTTGTAATAAAAGAAAAGGAGGCACAGTTAACTGCAGAAGATATCAGAGATTATGCTGTAAACAAAATTGCACGTTACAAGGTACCTAAACATATTTTCTTCGTAGATGAGTTCCCACTCACTGCAAGTGGTAAGATTCAAAAGTTTAAATTAAGGGATCAGGCAGTTGAGTTAATAAAAATGGGAAATGAAACCGAAGATAATGTTTTATGAATAAATAAGGAATAAATCGGGATTAATTCCATCCTTAAATTTATCAATATTTTTTTTCATTTTTTAACTAAAGACTTTTATTTGATTGATCATATTAGTTCTAAACTAATTTTATTTAAAGAATATATAGGGATACAGATAAAAAGATGATAATTTTAAGGAAAAACAAGAAGATATTGGAAATGTTTCCAATTGGCAGTGCCAAAGGTGCTATTAACACCAGGAGACAGCCTTTATTCTATGGTTATCTAAAGCTCAAAAGAACAGGAGATAAGGTAAGACCATATAAATTCATTGTAAAAAAGGATTCTGAAAATGAAACACTACTTCCACCTAGCGAAGCAATTAAAATTTTAAGAAAACAGAATGTCTATATTATTGGGGAGGATCCTGAAACCGAGGAAATGTTAGATTCTCTGGATATACCATTTAAAAGAACTCTTATGTGTAGACACTGCACTTTTGAAGGTTTTATAACATTAATACGAAGAGATTCTTCATATCATTATCATAACGAGTACATATGTAGAAAATGTGCCGAAGAAGAGATTAAAAGAGAAATGAAATCCCGTTCTTTTGACATGAGTACATTTAAGAATTTCAAAAGAATCTTGGATGAAACTGGTGATCTTAAATTGGTTTTAACCATGTTCGATCCAAGATTTAACCCAGTAAAAAATCCTAATTTAACACTGTACGATAGAATCAGCACAGGAGATAATAAAGATATTCCTAAGGTGAATATGGACGACCTTAAAATACCTACAGAGCTTAAAAAAATATTAAAAGGTCATGGAAAATATTTATTACCAGTTCAGGCGCTTACCTTGGATAATGGACTTCTTGAAGGTGAAAATCTCCTGGTTGTATCTGCAACAGCCAGTGGAAAAACTTTGATTGGGGAGCTTGCAGGAGTACCAAAGGCAATGAATGGTGAAAAATTTATATTCCTAACACCTC
The DNA here is from genome assembly GCF_019931065.1 of Methanobacterium spitsbergense. Taxonomy (NCBI): domain Archaea; kingdom Methanobacteriati; phylum Methanobacteriota; class Methanobacteria; order Methanobacteriales; family Methanobacteriaceae; genus Methanobacterium; species Methanobacterium spitsbergense. The sequence goes on from NZ_JAIOUQ010000007.1 coordinate 168,018, forward strand.
TTGTGGCACTTGCAAACCAGAAATACAGGGATTTTAAGAAGAAATACAAAAAACTCGGCCTGAAAGTATCCATAAGGGTAGGAATGAGCAGGATAAATGCTAAAGAAGAACTTTCAATACATGATGAGCGTGTTAATGATGCAGAAATTGTAGTGGGAACCTATGAAGGTCTTGATTTCCTTTTGAGATCAGGAAAATCATCTGAACTTGGAAAACTTGGCACAGTTGTTGTTGACGAAATACATATGCTTGATGATGAGGAAAGGGGACCTAGATTAAAGGGTTTGATTAAAAGGTTACAGACACTTTTTCCAGATTTGCAAATAATAGGATTGTCTGCAACAATTAAAAATCAGCGTGAAATAGCAGATGAATTCAAAATGAAACTGGTTGAATATGATAGGCGTCCTGTACCGCTTGAGAGGCACCTTATCTTCGCAAGATCTGAGCATGATAAGGAGGATCTCATGTCAAAACTTGCAAGACAGGAATACAAGAATATATCTGCAAAGGGGTTTAAGGGTCAGACCATTATATTCACAAATTCCCGGAGAAAAACACATTCAATATCAGATTATCTGGTAAAAAGAGGGGTTAAAGCGGCAGCATATCATGCAGGATTATCTTATGCCAAGAAAAATAGAATTGAAAAGGATTTTTTGAAGCAAGAAATGTCAACTGTGGTGACAACGGCCGCACTTGCTGCAGGGGTTGATTTTCCAGCATCTCAGGTTATATTTGAAACATTAACCATGGGAAATAAATGGTTAACACCTAATGAGTTTTCACAGATGCTTGGTAGAGCAGGTAGGCCATCTTATCACGACTTGGGTAAAGTTTATCTGATCCCTGAGATAGGATTGAAGTATGATGATGAAACAGAGGATATGCGTGCAGTTGCACTATTAGAAAGTGATGTTGAACCTATAAATGTCCATTACACAGAAGATGCGGTTGTGGAACAAGTTCTTTCTGATCTATGTTCTGGAACTGCAAGAAACATTAACACTCTCAAAATATCGTACAAAAATGAGGATATTCCAATGGATATAGATCAGACTTGTAATCTGTTATTGGAATATGGATTGGCAGTGGAAAAAAAGGGCAGTATACTACCTACTAAATATGGATGTGCAGTTTCAATGTCCTTTTTGAATTACAACGATGCAGATTATATCAAAAAAAGCATAACATCTGCAAAGCCTACTAGGCCACTCGATATTGCAATGGGTTTACAACCGTTTGAAAATGCTTATTTATCTTCACGTGTTAGCCAAAAACTTGCACAGGCATTAAAAGCAAATATATCTTCAAGGTTATTTGCAGACTCAACACTGGATATACTGAGTTCGGGAGATGCAATTTCAAAGCTTGAACCTAAATTTCAGGAATTGTTAATCAATTTACAAATGGAATTTATGTCTTGCAGATGCAAGGACAGGCCTTTTTGCAACTGTTTCCAGGAAGAATTGTCAACGAAGATGTTGAAGTATAGAATGTTGAAGTATGATCCTGCCGATATCAGTAAAAAACTTTTAAAGGATTATGGAATACATGCATATGCTGGTGATATATTCTCATGGTTGGATTCAGTAATAAGAGCTCTTGAGTCGGTTAGAAGAATTTCAAATTCTTTTAATAAGGTTAAATTGATTAATGAATGTAATCAATTGATTAAAAAGATAGAAAATTAATTTAATATGGGGAATACTTTATTTGTCTCCCACAATTTTTTCAATATCATGGATTACATCCACTATTGCAGTTTCAAGCATTGATTCACCTAGATTCATATCAACACATACACCTAAATTTTCAACCTCTCGGGCACCTTTATCAATACCACTATCTATTTTTCTAGCTTCTTCTAGGCCAACCATTCCCACTTCAGGATATTTATCGAATTCACAGTGTTCATCAAGTTTTGATGCATTTAAAAATCCTAGAAGGGCTGCAATAGAAATTTCACCAGTTCCTGCATGTGGACCTTCAATTTCAACGATCTTGTTATTGAAAACAATTTTAAGCTGTGATTTTTCTTGAATAGTTTCAATAAATTCTTTAACTGGATTGTTACCGCCATGACCATTTACGAGAACAACCCAATCCAGATCAAGACATTTTTTTGCGGATTTAAGTGTTGGTATAAGTTGTTTTTCCACCAATACCTCTGGTTCTAAATGCTTTCCATGATCAATGAATGGATATTCTGTGGCAGCGTATAGAACACCTAGGAACTTAGCACCTGTGATTAATGAAGCCTGGAGTGCAATATAAGAGGCTATTTTGGAGTCTGTATCGATGGGAAGGGCAGCGCCATGATTTTCAAGATGAGATCCTATTGCAAGAATCCCCACCCTGTGAACATATGGGGATTTTACGTTTCCTGATTCGTACCTTAGTTCTGCTATTTTAACACCTCAAAATTTTTTTTTATTTAAATCATGTACAATAAAAGATTATGGAAAATCTGGGTTTTAAATTGTTAAATCCCATATTTCATCTCCTATATGGTGTATACTTTTCACGGCTTTGCCAGAGGTATTTTCAACCATTTCAGGACCAGATATAATACTTCTACCAGTTGCAAGAGGTTTTCTGTGTGTTTCTTCTATTATAATAACCAAGTCTCCTTCTTTTATATTTGGATCTGCATCTGTAATTCCGGGAGACATAATATCTGCCCCCTTTATAACAAATTTAACAGCTCCCATATCTACCACAACGTACCTTGACTTGATATCAAGTTCCAAAGCACCCTTGAGTGTTGGGAAAGGTTCTCCATCTATCATCATGATCATGGGATTTCCATCTATCAATATGATGTCATCCATATCTGTTTCAATGATCTCAACTTTGCTTTTGGGTTTTAATATGGTTGAATACTCCCCAAGCGTTATTTTTACTTCTTTAAGCATTTTCTTTTTAAGATGGTATCTTTTCCTTATCTTCAATTTACAACACACCTTACTCTAGGTAATCTTTTTTAATCTTTAATTCAAACATTAATAGCAATATTAATATTATATTATTTAAAAACGGATACATTTAAATATAAACTGAACCAACAATGAAGTTATAGGAAAGGTGATATTGTGACTGTACAGAAGAATTTGAATACTTCAAGACCCTTAGATGTATTGGGTAAATCATTAAACTCCCAAGTATTGATAGAACTCAAAGGTGGAAGAGAGTTCAGGGGACTTTTAAAAAGTTTTGACATGCATATGAATTTAGTATTGAACGAAGCCGAAGAATTAGAAGGTGGAGAGACATCAAAAAGGTTAGGAATCGTCCTCATAAGAGGGGACAATATAGTTTATATATCTCCAGTATAGAATAACTAATCCTACTACAACTCGACTGAAATATTTTTAAGATCACGGAGGATACAGATAATGAAAGGAACACCATCATTTGGTAAGCGTAACAAAAAAACCCATATTAGATGCAGGCGTTGTGGTAAAAACTCATACAACGCACGTAAAAAATACTGCGCAGCATGTGGATTCGGAAGATCTGCTAAGATCAGAACTTACAACTGGCAGAATAAGAAGCTTAACGGTTTAAGGTTGACATAAATGGATGCGATAAATCCCATTGATGTTAGGATAATTGTGGAAGGTGCTTCAGATGTGGAGATAGTTTCCAGGGCAATGCAGAACATAGCCCTTGGTGCTGAATACCATATCACCATCTCATCCATAATTCCAACAACCAACCCTGAAATAGCAAAAAAGGCAGTTCAGGGAGCGGATATTGTATTAATTGCTACTGATGTTGATGCACCAGGAAGGGAATTAGCAGAAAAGTTCAAAAAATGTCTCAAAGATCAAGTGGGACATGTTGAACGTATGAAATTTCCCTTTGGTCATGATGTGGAGTACATGGATCCTTCAATCATAAGGAAGGAAATAAAAAACGCCATCATCAGGACAGGTCTCACATCAATAGCCAATATACATAAATTCAGAGAACTTGAGGATCAATTAGTAGAATCAAGGGAGAATTTAGTAGAATTAACCAAGGAAAAAAAGGATCTGGAAATTGAAAACCAGAATCTAAGCTCCTTAAATAAAGAATTATCAGATTCAAATGAAAAGCTGTCTGATAAACTTAACATAGTTCAAGATGATTTAAGAAATGCCAAAAATAGGCATGCTGATATTAAAAACAAATATCAGTTCATAAAGTCCAAACAGCTATTTGAAAGATTTTCACTTAGTGAACTTTGGAAAGAATCGTTTGATGAGGAACTTAATGATAAAGAACAAATTTATTTTATTTCTAATGAATTTAAACCTGAAAATATAATTATAGGTCAAGATTACATAGCAGCCGCTACTAAAGAGGATGCTAAAGAATGGTTAAAGATAATAAGGGCGGTTCTAATTTTTTACGATTCTAAGATCGAAGATCTTAAAGAAGAATTCACAGATGAAAAATTTAATCCAAACTTGCTAAAGGAATAAATAAATATTAAAGAAATGTCTATAAATCTGATTTTCAGCTTAAAAATATTTATAAATGATTTATTAAGATATCTTAGAAATTATTATCTTATAATATCAGGGAGATTTTCAATTGAGGGATAAATGTGGTATTGTAGGGGTATATTCTTGTAAACCGTCTGTTAATGTTTCACGCCAGATATATTATGGACTTTATGCTTTGCAGCATAGGGGACAAGAATCAGCAGGTATATCTACTTATAATGGCGAGGAAATATCCACATTTCGTGGAATGGGCTTGGTATGTGATGTTTTCAACAATGGAAACATGGAAGGAATAGATGGTCATGTTGGTATAGGACATGTTAGATATTCAACTACGGGTAAATCAAAAATAGAAAATTCTCAACCGTTTTTCACTGAATTTGATTCAGGAACAATTGCAATTGCCCACAATGGGGATATAATCAATTCAATGAAACTGAAAGGTGAATTGGAAAAATTGGGATATGATTTTGAATCATCAACAGATTCTGAAGTAATATGTCATCTCTTAACAGAGGAGTATTCTAAAACTTCTGAAATGGTTGAGGCGATACGAAACGTTACAAAAATTCTTATTGGTTCTTATTCTCTTGTAATACTTGTAAATAATGATCTGTTTGTTGTTAGAGATCCAAGCGGTATAAAACCTCTTTCCATGGGTAAGATAGAAGATTTAACTTTGGTTGCTTCAGAAACTGTTGCTTTTGATGTTGTAGGAGCCAAATATGTTCGTGATATTGAACCTGGTGAAATACTTCATATTGGTGAAGAATTAAAAAGTTATAAGTTGCCTGATGATCAGAAACCTCGAAGGGCGCACTGTATGTTTGAATATGTTTATTTTGCACGTCCTGACAGCATATTGGACGGAAGATCTGTTTATAACGTTAGATTAAATATTGGAAAGGCACTTTCACGTGAGTTCCCTGCTGATGCAGATGTTGTAATGCCTGTACCTGACTCTGCAATAACTGCTGCAATTGGTTACTCTCGAGAATCAGGACTTGGTTACGGTGAAGGACTTATTAAAAACCGTTATGTTGGAAGAACATTTATCATGCCGACCCAGGAAGAACGTGAAACTTCTGTTAGACTTAAAATGAATCCTATAAAGTCTGAACTTGAAGGTAAAAGTATAGTACTCGTTGATGATAGTATAGTTAGGGGAACAACCTCAAAATCTCTTGTTAAAGTGTTAAGAGAAGCGGGTGCTAAAAAAATACATCTGCGTGTGGGTTGTCCTCCAATTATGTCTCCATGTTATTATGGAATAGCAATGGCAACAAAAAAAGAGCTCATAGCTTCGGATAAAGAAGTTGAAGAGATAAGAAAAATATTAGGTGTTGATTCATTAGGTTATCTCAGTTTGGAGTCTCTTATTGAGTGTATTGGGATAGAAAATGGCAACTTATGTGTAGGATGTCTTAATGGAGAATATCCAACTTCTCTGCCTGAGGATATAGCAGAGTATGAGGCAAATCGCTGTTAAATTAAATTTATGCCGTAAAATTCATTATTTTTTTTTATTGATTAATACTGGTGATAAAAATCGTTGAACTACTCTCACCTGCAGGAGACATAACCGCATTGAATTCTGCAATTAAAAATGGGGCAGACTCTGTTTACATAGGTATCCAAGGATACAATATGAGAGCTACAGTGTCAAACTTTTCAATTCAAGATCTGAAATATGCTGTAAAACAATGCCATGATTCTGGAGTTAAACTCTATGTATGTACCAACACAATCATGAAAGAAAGGGATTTAATAGAACTGAGAAATTTAATGCCATTAATTAAATCTTCAGGTGTAGATGCAGTGATAGTATCAGATCTGGGTGCTTTGAATATTGCAAGAGAAAATAATTTAAATGTCCACATGAGTGTACAGGCAAATCTGTCAAACAGCGAAGCATTAAATGTGCTTCAAGAACTAGGTGTATCGCGTGTTGTACTTTCAAGGGAAATGACCCTTAAAGAGATTAAAGAAATTGCAGATAACACAAAAATGGATATAGAAGTCTTTGTGCACGGATCAATGTGCGTTGCAATTTCAGGTAGATGTTTTTTAAGTTCTCATCTCTACAATAAAAGTGCAAATTGTGGAGAATGTCTTCAGCCATGCAGAAAGGACTGGAAAATAGTTTCTGAAGATGGGGAAGAATTTATAATTGGTAATGAGCTCGAATCCAATTTTCAAGAACAGAAATCCGAATACGAACATACTTCTGAAGATTTTAAAAATGAAAAAACCCATATATTAAGTACTAAGGATCTATGCATGGTGGATCACATACCCGAACTTATTGATGCAGGAGTGGAAGCTTTTAAGATAGAAGGAAGAGCCAAACCTGCTGATTACGTTAGCACAGTAACAAGGGTTTACAAGGATGCAATTAATATAAATGAATCTGGAAATTGGAACTCTGAAGAACGGCAAATAAAAACTCATAAATGGAAATTAGAGCTTAAAAAAGTTTTCAATAGAGGATTTGATACAGGATTTTTCTTTAAGATCCCAAATGAAACCAGTAGCTCCAACCAAGCAACATGTATCAAAAAAGATTCAGGAATGGTTGTTAATTACTATCAGAAAGTTAATGCAGCAGAGATCAGATTGTGGGAAGATCTTGAAGTTGGGGATGAAATAATAATTCAAGGTAAAACAACAGGTTCGATCACATTGAAAGTTGGTTCTATGCAAGTGAACGGTGAAAATATTCTTAAAGCATCTAAAGGCCAAAATGTAGCTATCTTTGTTGAAGAAAAAGTTCGTCCAAACGATAACGTTTATAAAAGACTTAAAAAGGATGAATAATTCGTATAACCAAGTTTTTTTAGATTTTTAAAAATAAAAGGGTTAAGAAATTTAAAAAAAGTTTTGGAATCATTTTTAATCTCAAGAATCTAGTTTTCTGGAGTTTCCAGATTAAAATTAATTATTAAAAAATGAACCATATTTTCTTGTTAATAAAATTTCAAACAACAAAACTAAAAGTAGTAGTAAAACTAAACTTAAACTAAAATTTTACTATTAAAAGATATCACTTTGTATTAAGACATTTTTTGGATGTTAAATATCAATAAAAAGGAGTCGATTTTAATGAATATTGAAGATGCTATGCAGAAAGATGTTATAAAATTCCATGAACTGGATAAAATAGTTGATGTTGCACAGAGTTTCAGAGAAAATAAAATAAGCGGAGCTCCTGTTGTTGATGATGAAAACAAGGTAGTTGGAGTTATCAGTGAAGGTGATATAATGAGGCTTATTGAAGTCCACTCACCAAAAATAAATCTCATACTTCCCGCTCCATTAGATTTAATTGAACTACCTATAAGAATGAAGCATGAATTGAATGAAATTGCAGAAGACATGGAGAAAGCAGGGTCAACTGTTATAGATCAGATCATGACTAGAAAGATCATAAAGATAGGGCCAGATGCTTCAATATCGGATGCTGCAGAGTTAATGGATTCTCATAAGGTTAAAAGACTTCCAGTAGTTGACAATGAAGGTAAATTAATAGGTATAATTACTAGGGGGGATATCATAGGGGCAATGGTGAGAGGGGATGAGTAAAACTAAAAAAATTGCAATTTATGGAAAGGGAGGAATAGGAAAATCCACCATTGTCTCGAACATTGCAGCAGCAAATTCAAAGGATAAAGAAGTACTTGTAATTGGTTGCGATCCTAAAGCAGATACAACACGTACACTAGTGGGTGAGAGAATACCTACGGTATTAGATACTTTAAAAATCAAAAAAAATGCAGTTACAGAGGATATACTTTATATGGGATATAACGATGTTAGTTGTGTTGAATCTGGAGGGCCTGAACCAGGAGTAGGTTGTGCAGGTAGGGGAGTTATTGTTGCAATGAATCTGCTCGAACGTCTGGGAATTTTTTCTGAGAATCTGGATTTAATTATCTATGATGTATTAGGTGATGTTGTATGTGGAGGTTTTGCAGTTCCACTGCGTGAGAATTTTGCAGATGAAGTTTACATTGTCACATCTGGAGAATATATGGCCCTTTATGCAGCCAACAACATATGTAAAGGTATTAAAAAACTAAATGGTAAATTTGGCGGCATTATATGTAACTGTCGAGGTATTGATAATGAACTTGAAATTGTACAAGAATTCGCTGAAAGGGTTAATAGCAGGGTTATTGGAGTAGTACCTAGAAATGAAATTGTACAGAAAAGTGAAATAGATGCAAAAACAGTTTTAGAAAAATTTCCTGATTCAAAACAAGCAGAAATTTACAGAAAACTTGCAAATTCAATAAATTTGAATAATGACTTTGTTATTCCGGAACCAATCGATGTTGAGGTATTTGATGAATTTTTCAGGAAATTTCAATGAGTAAAATCTGATTTATATAGTATAATTTCAATTTTTATTTATTAAATCATCTAACATTTTTGGGTCAAGTTCAAGTGTTTTAAATGCATCACGGCATGTTTTTACGGATAATTCAATTTCATCAAATCTGAAAAGATGTGAATCACATTTACAGTCAGAACAACCGAAACCGTGGATTTCAGTACCATGACATGATATTTTTGAAGCAAGCATACACTCCCATTTATTTTCATTGACTGCAAAGACTATCTCCTTTATCTCAGAACTAGAGCTGTTTAAGAGATAATCTACATGCCAAAAAAGTTTTTTTTTGTTGCTTAAATGTCTTTTTAAACGTGTTTCAAGTGAGTTCAGAGCCGAACCAACATACACATAATAACCCATTTTGAAATTAATAGGACCTTTTTTACCAACTTCAATAACTGTATCATCTCTTAATTGGATTATAATGCAATAAGTACCTTTTAATATAATTTTTTTTGTCATTTATACCTACTTTATTTTTTTATTTTTATTTGGAGATTAATAGTTTTAAACAGTTAAAAATAAGGGGATAATATAGAAAATTAAGGTAGAATAATTTCTTTACCCGATTCAAGTATTTGAAATTTATTTTTAAATCTATTTTTAAATTTGCACAATGCATCAAAACCAGTGCAATGACCAAATATCAAATATTTAGGATCAAACTTTACAAGTTCAGATATTGTACTTTCAATACGATCTTCATTAGCAGTTATTAGATGTGTGCCACCAATCACAGCGTAAACATTTTCATTAAAATATTTTGCAACAGAAGATACTGTATTTACAATACCCTTATGCCCACATCCAGATAAAATCACAAGTCCTTCTTGAGTTTTTATTACAAGAACAAGTTCATCTTCAAAGTTGTCGTGTAAGAAATTATCATTCTTCTCAATAAAAAATGAAGGGTCTAACTCTTCAAAATCATTGAAAAATGAAATTTCAGCAAATATAAAAATATTTGGTTCAATTTCTATTGTTTTAGAAATTAATTTCAATTTAGGTTGTAATTTTTTTTCTTTATCCTTTGTATCGGCATAAGAGATCTTAGATATTCCAATAAACTCCATATTATCATTTCTCATGATATATTTGGGTAAAATGGCTCTTTTATGTAAATAAATATTTGGTGAACTGTTATTTAGAACTTGAGACAATCCTCCTGTATGATCTTCATGGCCATGACTTAAAACAACGTGTTTCAAATTTTTAAAACCATTTAATTGTTCCATATTATGTTTCAGAACTTCTGGAGTTTTTCCAGTATCAAAAAGAACTTTAGAATCTCCATTTTCAATTAGAATTGAGAGACCGTGCTCTGCATAAAATTCAGACGAAAATTTTGCTGTATTATCATTGACACAAATTAATTTCATTTTTGTTTCTCCATGAAAATTAAGTGTAGATATATTATCTATTTAGATAGTTAAAATAAGTTTAATCAGTTCATATTTTATTATTAATAATATTTATGAAAGACACATATTGAAAGAAATTTGTAGTAATTAAGTTTAGAAGGTTAAAAAAATGGAATACACATTTATTGTAACAGGACATCCTAATGTAACATCAAAACATAAAACAACACTAGAGGTAACAAAGGATACTGAAATAGGAAAAACAGCTGATTGTATAATAGGGGTTAAATCTAAAGTATCAATGGGGGATATTCCCAAAAAAATATTAGATGCAATTAAGAATGAAGATACTCTTATAATTTTACGTCTTGAAACCGAAAATGCTATTGATGAGATAAAAGGTTATGGACATCCTGAGTTAACCCTAGATCATCCAACAGACATAGTTACAAGAAAAAGTAGTTTTAAATGTAGCAGAACGCTTATGATAAATGCAGATAAAGCTGCATGTGATCTTAATAACGAATTAATTGATGATTTAAAGAAATCTAAACCTTTAAAAGTTACAATTATTGTTTAATTTTTTATTAAAGTATTGTATTTGTATTAGTTACATGAAGAATATTTTTTATTGTTAAAAATAGCCTTAAAATAGTTGTTATCTGAATAGATTCAAAAAAATATTAAAATATTTTAAGTAAATAATTTAAGTGCAGGGGACGGGATTCGAACCCGCGAAGGGCTACCCCACTAGGCCCTCAACCTAGCGCCTTTGACCGCTCGACCACCCCTGCGTGATCAAATATTTATAAACATTTGAGCATACCAACTTCTTTAACTCTCACTATTTAAATGTTTTCCTTGTTTTAGCTGGACTCTAAAAACTCAATATTAACTTAATAAAGATGTGATACAAAATAAGAACTATTTAACCATATTATCAACTAATCTCTTAAATTAAAGGATAGATATTTTATGATTTGTTTGGATGCTATAACACCTACAAAGGATGGAATACTTCTTGAAGTAGAGGTCTCACCAAAATCTGACAAATTTAGAATATCTGGATATAATGAATGGAGAAAAGCATTGGAAGTTAAAATAAAGTCAGTTCCACAGAAAGGTAAAGCTAACAAGGAAATAATTAACGAATTTTCAAAAATCACACAACATCATGTTGAAATTATGTCGGGACATAAAAGTCATCATAAAACCTTGAAAATATATGATATGGATGAAAAAGAACTTCTAAATATTTTAAAACATTATTTCTAATTAATTAATTAAAAATTAAAAAAAAGGTAAATCTAATTTAAAACTTTGAAAAAAGAGTTATATTATCCTTATACCAGTTTATGGTTTGTTTAATAGCATCCTCAAATTTATGTTCTGGTTTCCATCCAAGTTTCATTATTTTAGTTGAATCAAGGGAATATCTTCTGTCATGACCGAGACGATCTTCAACAAACTTTATGAGGTTATCTGGTTTTCCAAGAGTATCCAGTATCATATGTGTAATTTCAAGATTATTTTTCTCATTTCCACCACCTATATTATAAACTTCTCCTAACTTCCCTTTCATTAGGGCGGTGTAAACTCCTGCACAGTTGTCGGGCGCATATATCCAATCTCGAACATTTTTACCATCACCATATACAGGTAATTCCTTATTTTGTATTGCATTTAATATGAACAGGGGAATGAGTTTTTCAGGAAACTGATATGGGCCGAAGTTATTACTGCTTCTTGTAATTATTACAGGAGCGCCGTATGTTTTATGATAAGCACTTACAAGTACATCAGCTCCGGCTTTGCTTGCAGAATATGGGCTTGAAGGATCAATGTTACTTTTTTCAGTGAAAGAACCATTATCTATACTTCCATAAACTTCGTCTGTAGATATCTGTAGATATTTTTCAACATCATATTTTCTAACATTTTCAAGAAGATTGTATGTACCAATGACATCTGTTTTAACAAATACCCCTGGATCTTCAATTGACCTGTCTACGTGTGTTTCAGCAGCGAAGTTCACAACCATATCACAATCTTTCATCACATTTTTAACTGCTTCCGAGTCTCCAATATCTCCTTTAATGAATTCTATTTTACTTTTTATATCATTGAGATAATCTGGATTGGCTGCATAAGTTAGTTTGTCAAATATTACTATCTCGTGATCTTGTTTCTCAACCATTTGATGCACGAAGTTACAGCCTATAAAGCCTGCTCCTCCTGTAATAAGCATTTTCATTTTTTTCACCAATATTTTGTTTTATTATTCAAATTTTTTCAGTGTAAATCATAAGTATTTTTCCTTAAATATCCCATATTGGAGTATTTTATATACCAATCTAGGGTATTTAACATCAGATTATCATAGTTTTAAGTTAGTTGGCACGTTAACGCAAAGCAGTATCGATACCAATGTTTTATTTCTGATACATAATGATTTGATTTGCATGAATTTTATCTTAAATGAAAAATTCATTTATTTGGACCGTAAATTGAAGATTTATGTATACATATTACAATACAATGCATTTGAGACATGATAGTGGTTTTAAAGTATGTCTGGTCAAATTTTATAAAAAGATCTTTGTTGCGCCTTAATATTTCCAACAACCAGCTTTTCTAGTAGGGATCACCATTAGATTTTGGTTTTTAATCATTCTATTATTCCAAAACCATTAATTCTCAAAAATTTTATATATTCCATTCCTATTAAATTATACCATTGATCTGCTTAATTTAATAATTAATTAATATATAGAATAAATAGGTCTTTATAATGATGTTTTAATATAACTTAAATCAAAAATTAGTGGTGATTTAATATGAAAGCTGTAATACCTGCTGCAGGGCTCGGTACGAGATTTTTACCGGCTACTAAAGCACAACCTAAGGAGATGTTACCTGTCTTCAACAAACCAACCATTCAGTATGTTGTTGAAGAGGCAGTTGCTTCGGGCATTGACGATATTTTAATAGTAACTGGTAAAGGAAAGAGATCAATCGAAGATCACTTTGATAAATCTTTTGAACTTGAATATTTCCTTAGAAACTGTGGTAAAATGGACAATCTCCATGAAATAGAAGCTATATCAGAAATGGCAGATATTTATTATGTTAGACAGAAAAAACAGAGGGGACTTGGAGATGCTATTTTATGTGCAAAAAAACATGTTGATGGTGATGCATTTGCTGTTTTATTAGGTGATACTATAGGAAGATCAAGTGTACCATGTACAAAGCAGCTTATGGACATCTATAACCAGTATGGATCATCTACAATAGCCATAGAGAAGGTTCCGGATGAAAAGATAGAAAGATATGGAATAATTAAAGGAAATAAAGTTTCTGAATCTTTATATGAAATAGAAGATTTAGTTGAGAAGCCAAAACTGCGTGATGCTCCCTCAAATCTTGCAATTACAGGTAGATATATTTTAACATCAGAAATATTTGATCATATAGAAAATCTAACTCCTGGTGTTGGAGGAGAAATACAACTAACTGATGCAATGAAATCACTTGAGAAGATATATGGCCATGTATTTGATGGTAAAATATATGATATTGGAAATACAGTTGAATGGCTTAAGAGCTCAATTGAATTTGCACTTGAAGATCCCGAGGTAGGAGAAGATTTAAGGAGTTATATGGCGGAAATTGTGAAATAATTACCATAACTTCTTTCAATTTGACTATTTATACTAATAATTGATATAAAATTTACATAATCTCATTTTTTCTTTTTTTACTATTATTGGACTTAATCTTGTTAAGATTATGCAATAAAAATTAGTTAAGATTAGTTAAAAAATTCTAGTTAAAATTTATTTGATATTTTTTTATGCCATTTCCATGCAGTTTCTACAATCTGGGAAAGATCATGGTATTTTGGTTCCCATTTTAATATATTGCGAACTTTATCCGAGCTTCCAATAAGAATTGGTGGATCTCCATGCCTTCTTTTATCTTCAACTGCATTTATTTCTTTTCTTGTAATTTCCCTAGCTTTTTCTATAACTTCCAAAACAGAAAATCCATTACCATTTCCAAGATTAAAATAATCACTTTTACCTCCATTCTCGAGGTATTGGAGAGCTTTTAAATGGGCATCAGCTAAATCTGTCACGTGTATGTAATCTCTTACACATGTACCATCAGGAGTATCATAATCTGTACCAAATATCTTAATATCACTCCTTTTTCCACTCGCTGCATCTAATATCAACGGTATCAGATGGGTTTCAGGATTATGAAGTTCACCTATCTCAGAATCAGGATCTGCACCTGCAGCATTGAAATATCTCAAAGAAACATATCTTAAATTGTATGCATTGCTATAATCTGATAAAATAGTTTCAACCATCAATTTTCCATATCCATATGGACTTATAGGATTTTGTGGATGAGTTTCAGTGATTGGAATCTCAATGGGATTTCCATAGGTTGCACAGGTAGATGAAAACACCAGTGTTTTTACATCAAATTCTAGCATTACCTTAATTAGGTTTAGAGTATTGCAAACATTGTTTATATAATATTTCTGGGGGTCTTCAACTGATTCACCAACATAGGTGAATGCAGCAAACTGCATTACAGCAGTTATTGGATATTTTTGGAATATCTTCCGTATTTCATTGATATTTCCAAGATCTCCACGTTCAAATATTCCCCATTTAACAAAATCTTCATGGCCATAACTCAAATTATCGAAAACAATGGTTTCATATCCATTATTATTAAGCTGTTTGTTAATGTGTGCACCTATATATCCGGCGCCACCAACTATAAGAATCATATTTAAAAGTATGGTAATCCCTATAAAAAAAAGTATCTATCCTAAATTATATTTTAATTGACATTAAATCTGCAATTATCAAATAGAAAACTACAAGACCACTCCAGTTACCCCAATTTTTAGCAATTGTTCTTAGTTGATGGCTTGTAATTGGTTTTCCACCTGTATAATAATGTGATACAACCCTTCTAAGTCCGATATCATCAGCAGGCAGCGCAACCATTCTATGCAATCCCCTAATTACAGCAAGTTCTGCGGTCCAGACTCCAATTCCACGTATTTTCATGAGTTGTTGGATAATTTCTGAAGTTTCTTGAGTTTTTAAACTATTTAAATCTATTTTGCCTTCTTTAATATTCTTTGATAATCCAATTACATATTCTGCCTTTCTGAAACTCAAGCCTACGTCTCTTAAATCTTGTTTTTTTAATTTAGAAATCGTTTCAGGCGTTGGAAATAAGTAGTAAGTTTTGGGTTTTATTTTTAGTTTTTCTCCATATTTTTTTACCATCTTTGTTTCGATACTACGTGCTGCCTTTAATGATATCTGCTGTTCGATTATTGATGTAACAATGGCCTCAAAGAATGTGGGTGTTGTAGGGCTGTTGAGACCTTTAAGCTTTAAAATAAGCTTCGACAATACATTTTCATTCTTTATATAATCATAAAAATCTTTGAGGTTGGAGTTTAGATTGAAAATCGAGATTACTTCATCTCTAACAAGTTCAATATCTCCTTTACTCAGCTCATTATCAGGTTTTATAGTTACAGATAATTCTGGTTCATCAACAGATCCCAATGATTGTACCTCGATCAGGAATAAATGCTTATTTATATTGATTACCTGCCAATAAATCCCGTTTTCATATTTCTGAATTTGAGGATCTCCATCAGAAAATATAATTGCGCTTAATTCAAAGTTAAATGGAGATTGGGGGCGTATTTTTATGATCAATTACATCACCAGAAATTACATTTCTTTTAATTACTATTTTTTTTGCCAAAAATTTTTTCTTGATTATATATTGAATTCAATAATTCAAATAGATTTTTGAATTTTATTATTTAATTTAACAATAGTTCAATGCTCCTTTAACTCTTGATGTCGATATACATGCACTTAAATCAGTTATAACAAGTTTTTTAACTAATTTTAGATTTTTAACCTTTATATTGCCTTTTCAATAATTTTATATAGAAATTTGGACATAATAAATATAATACAGGGGGATGAAAAATTGGGAAAAGTTGAAATAAACAAGGAAAACATTAACAAATGTCTGTGCAAAACATGTCCAGTTCAAACTGACAGCAAGTGTTCTAAGGATAAACTGGACATTATAAATGAGAAATTGAAGCAAGAAGGTGATATTAAAGATATTATTAAACCAGAAGAAGAACTTCCACTTGTTTACTGTTCATTTGGAAAGGCTACATGTACTGACCTTGCAAGCATGGAATTGTGTAAATGTACACAATGCAATGTGTGGTTGGATAATAATTTAGCTAATACCGAACCAATAGAATATTTCTGTATTGATGGTGCACCAAAGTAAAAATATTTAAAATTTTTTTTATGTATACTCCCCAATTTAATAAATTTCCATTATTAACTTCCATTAAAATTAGTTATTTCTATTAAAATTTTCAATTCATGAATATTTCCAATAGAAATCTCATTATGAATTAGTGCCAATTTAAATCAAATTAGCTCATGTAATTTTAAATGATATTACATTAACTTCATGTATAATTGAGCAAACCTTAACTTTATGATGGCACTTATACGAACTCAACAATCAAAGATATAAAACCCTATATAACACAACTACAATCAGATGAAAACACTTATATTGACATGTTTTGATTCAAATAAAAATTATAAAACTCGTCTTTATGATATTAAATATTTTATATGTTTTTAAAATAATAAATGGAGAATGTTAAAAGTTTAGTGTGTAATACTCGCCATCATGAAGTTGTATTTTCTTTATCAACCCTTTATTTTCCAATGCTATGATAAGGCTGTAGGTTTTTAGGCTTGTGAGTTTTAGTCCACCATAAAGCATATGGCCCTCAAGAAGAGTTTTTGATATCAGTCCAGATTCTCCTGCCACTTCTTTGATGATTTCAAATGCTTTTTCTTCTGTCTGATTAAGTTCTTCTTTTTTAACAGCTTCTTTTGATTCCCATACATTAATGTTGCCTGTTTCAAGAAGTTTAACTGTTCCATCCTGGTAAGATATGATATTCTTACTATCCAACATCATCAAGATATCTTTAAGATCCATTTCAGATAAATCAAGTTCTAATTTGAGTATCCTATATGGAATACCATTCTTGTATTCATTCTGATAGTATTTTATCTGATTTAAAACTATATTTTCCTTACGTGTTATGTGAAGCATACTAAGAATGGTATGTTAACAATATATTAAAGAGTTTCCGATGTGGGATTTTTAATGAATTCCATGGATTTAACACCCTAATGTTCAAATTATATACATATGATTTGTATTGATAAAAAAAATCTTAAGTATCTGCAAGCAAAACTTCCAGATAAGTAAACACAACTATTACATCAGTTAGATATGTATAAAAAAAAGATATTATTACAAAATAGAATGATTTGTTGATCTTTAAGGTTCATTTGAAGAACTCTTGAAAAAAAATGAAAACACATAATTTCTTTCAACATAATCACTTTTTTTAAATTGAATTGTCTCTAATAAAAATAAATATCCCTAAAACTTATGTAATATTGATAATGTTTTACTTTAGAATTAAAATGATGGATGGTTCTCATAATGATAGATTCTCTCTATGAAAAGGCTCTTGTAAAGAAAAATAACATAAACGCACGTATCAAAAGTGATTTTGATGATCCTAAATTTGATCCATCAAAATTCTGGAGAAACTATCGATTGAAGGAAGATAACAGGGAATTAACAATATGTGCTGGTGATGGGAGTATCAACAAAAAGAATTTTATGGGCTTTATTTTTTATGTAATCGATGCCGAATGTTTGATATACAACAAAAAGCTTCAGATTATTGAAAGTTCTGAAATAGATATCATACCACACCATCATTATGTTGATGATCGTTTGAGGAGTTATATGGGTATATTTGAGATTAAAAATGCTTTGAATGCATTTGAAAAACATGATATTGATGTTTTTCTTTTTGATGGATCTATCCTCGGAAACCTAATAAGACCATTTCCATTGGAAAAAAAAATTACTAATGATGTAAAAGAAGAAATTAAGATCAGATGTCTACCTGGACTCGAAAAAGAGTTGAAAAAGGAATTAGAACATTCAATAGTTGGAATAACTTCTTCTAAATTTGATGAAATAATTGGAGATTTTGAGAAAAAA
This sequence comes from Methanobacterium spitsbergense, assembly GCF_019931065.1. Classification (NCBI taxonomy): domain Archaea; kingdom Methanobacteriati; phylum Methanobacteriota; class Methanobacteria; order Methanobacteriales; family Methanobacteriaceae; genus Methanobacterium; species Methanobacterium spitsbergense. The sequence continues at coordinate 186,461 of NZ_JAIOUQ010000007.1, forward strand.
ACAGAAGCAATGATCTATCTGGAGAATCTTGAAAATCTAATGGTGATAAGCGAACTAATAAAAAATGAAGGGCCGGTAGTTGCGATATCCAAAACTTCAACCAGTAATGAATATTTCGAATCTGAGATACCAGACATGGCAATATTTGACAGATACAGTAGAAAAGAGGGATATTCTACACCTAAATATATCATTATTTCTACACAGGTTAAAAGAGAATTTCCCATTAAAAATGATTTCTTCCGAAGTTTAACCTTTACAATATTCTATGCAAGGCTTGAGGATCATAAAAATATTCTGAAATTTGAACTTCCATATTATGCATCTGAAGATAAAATAAAAGATATTCTAAAGATTGTTAAAAGTAAGAGTGCAGAAGGATATCCTTTGCTTCTTAAAAAGGCTCATAATGATGTGGTCATAAGAAAAGTTGATCTGGAGAGGCTTTCAAAAATCATAGGATTCATGGAGAAAAGCGGGAGGGAGATGTTATGAATGATGATACTGATGGAGTTATAGGAAGGTGTATAGGAGAAACATCCCTAGTTGATGTGAGTTTCATCTCCAAAGAAATGCCCAAAGTGGGGGAGTATGTTTCGTTGGAATACGACGGAAAAAATGTACTGGGAATGATAGAAGCCCTTGTAAGAGGGAGTGTATCAATAAATAATGAGATATATGACCCTAAAACCATAGAAAAAATAAGAATGATCGAGGGTGACGACCATTACATAAGGGGTAAGGTTAGAATATTGGGAGATATTGACAATGATCTTAGAATTCCAAGAACACCTGCACCACCTGGAACAGAAATAAAAGCAGCAGATTCTGCTGTTTTAAGTGAAATATTCCAGGTAGGAAATTATGGTTTAAAACTTGGAAATCTTATTACACAGGATCAGGTATCAGTTGAGATTGATATAAACAAAATGGTTTCCAGACATCTTGCAGTTCTAGCAATGACTGGGGCAGGTAAATCTAACACCGTATCCGTGCTTGTTGATGGTCTTTTAAAGGTTAATGGGAGTGTTTTAATTTTTGACATGCACTCCGAATATGTGAATACAGAGTTTGGAGAAGGTAGAGTTAATATAATAAAGCCATTAATAAATCCGATTTACATGTCATTTGGAGAGATAAAAAAACTTTCAAACATACCTTCAAATGCCTATGTACAAGAAAGATACTTTAGAAAGGCTTATAGGCTTGCTCAGAAGGATCTTTCCAAAGGTTCGGTATATGGAAAGGATTTTATAGGACTTATTATCAATAGACTTGAATCATGGCTTTTAGAAGAATCGGATGAATCTGAAGGTAAATCATCCAATGCATCTGATAGAAAATCAATAACAGATGTTTTAAACAAAGTTGAACATATGCAGGATAAATATGGTAACATATTAAGCTTAGAAGCCAGCGATGTTATTGATAATTTAAAGGTGGGTAAAGCAAACATACTGGATCTTGGTTCAGTTGATGAATTTGCATCGGATGTAGTTGTAAGTCACATATTAAGAACAGTTCTAAAGAGCAGAAAAGAATTTTTGAGAACAGGAACCGGATTAGGTTTTCCAATATTCCTTATATTAGAAGAAGCACATATTTTAGCACCTCAAAACAGGACCACAGAATCAAAACTTTGGATAAGTAGAATTGCAAGAGAAGGACGTAAATTTTCTGTTGGACTTTGTATGGTAAGTCAGAGTCCAAAATCCTTGGATTCAGATGCTCTATCACAGGCAAATAATATGATAATACTAAGGTTAGTTGAACCCACAGATCAAAACCATGTTCAACGGGCTAGTGAAAATCTAAGCGATGACCTCATAGCACAGTTACCTTCATTGAACATTGGAGAAGCCATAGTTTTAGGGCTCATGACTAAAATACCCACATTAGTAAAGATAGATGAATTCAAGGGAAAAATAACAGGTGGAGATCTCAACATAGTTGAGGAATGGTCAAAATCTGCAAAAAAAGAAAAAAAGACCCTGAAACAGCAAAAACAGGAATATGAAGAACTTGGAGGAGATTATTGATGCAGTTTGTCCATATGGCGGATACTCATCTTGGTTACAGACAGTATGGATTATCAGAACGTGAAAATGATTTTCTTAATGTTTTCAATCATGCAATCGACGAGGTTGTAAATGAGAGACCAGACTTTATTATACATTCGGGGGATTTCTTCGAATATTCAAGACCTCCAACCAAAGCATTGTTAACGGCACAAAATGGTATTTCAAGGTTAAAAAATGAAAAAATTCCAATATATGCAATAGCCGGTAATCATGATGTTGTAATGAAAAAAAATGCTATTCCTCCCCAAATATTGTACAAAGATTTTGGCTTAAAGATCATAAGTCCAAAAAATCCATTTTTCATAGAAAAAGATGTGTTTATAGGAGGGGCACCCTACTCATCTAAATATACTTCAAAACATCTAGTTGAACGGCTTCAAACTATAGAAAAAGCATCTGGTGAATATAAAAAAACTATACTAGTACTCCATCAAGGAATTGACCGTTATATGCCCTATGAATATGAAATTAAGATAGGGGAAGTTCCACAGAGCTTCAACTACTGTGCCTTTGGACATATTCACGAGAGAATAGTGGATGATTTTGGAGAAGGAAAACTCGCATATCCTGGTTCAACTGAAATATGGCGATCAAATGAAGTTGAAGGATATAAAAAGAATGGTAAAGGCTTTTATTTGGTAGATATTGGTGGAGATCTACCTGAAATTGAAAAGATAGATATTAAATTGCCACGTGAGTTTTTAAAAGAAACAATACAATATACTCAACTACAAGAAGAAATAGCCCGTATAAATGCGATTATAATGAAATTAAAAGAAAAACCCGTACTAAATATAATAGTTACAGGTGGAAACTTCAGCAGATCTGAAGTCTATGAAATTATTAACCAAGCGTTTTCAAACGAATGCCTTTCTGTTAGGTCGAAATACGTCCCAGATATACTTGACGAAAATCTTAATATTGCCAATATGGAGAGAGATGCCCTCAACATAAAAAGAATGATAAAAGAACATTTAAAAGATTTTAACGACGAAAAAGTATCTGATCTAGCAACAGGATTACTTAAAGAAATGTCAGAGGGAGAATTTGACAAAGCAGAGGATATGACCAAAAATTTCTACGAGGGACTCAATGATAATTGAAAGTATACATATGAAGAATTTCAAATCACATACAGACACCCAAATAGATTTTAACACGGGAATTTCCATAATAATGGGAGGAAATGGAGCGGGAAAATCCAGTATTCTCGAAGCTGTAAGCTTTGCACTTTTCAAACAGCATTCAAGTAAAAAAATAGACCAGCTCATTACAATTGGCAACAATAATAACAAGATGTCTGTGACACTTGAATTCACATCAAGTGGGAGAAAATACAGTGTTACAAGGGAACGCAGTAGAACCTCCTCAAAAGCCAATATAATGATCAAAGAAGGTCAAAGTTTTCATCAACTGGCTTCTGGCGATAACCAGGTTACAAGAGAGATTCAAAGCATTCTTGAGATGGATGGCGATTTATTTCTTAATGCCGTCTACGTTAGACAGGGAGAAATTGCTGATCTTGTTGATAAAACTCCTGCTGAAAAGAAACAAGTCATTGGAAAACTTTTAGGTTTAGAATCTCTAGAAAAAGCATGGAAAAATATGCTGCCTTTAGTTAATAACTATGAAATGGAAAAAATAAAATTAGAAGGTAAATTGGAAACATTAGATGGTTTAAAAAATGAAATAAACCTCAAAAATGCTGAAAAATTACAGATAAATAAAGATATTCAGGAACTATTCTCAAAAATAGAACAATTTCAATCTCAATTGGATTTAATCACTAAAGAGAAAGAAAAACTGGATAATGATAAAACAGTATTTGATGCTACGAAATCTACTTTGGAATCAAAAAAACTGATTTTAGAAAATTTAAAGGAAGATGAATCTCATCTTAAAATACAATTAAATGATATTAAAAATAAGGAAAATGAAATTGAAGCAATATTACCTAAATTACCAAAACTTGAACTTTTAATAAAGCTTAGAGATTCATTAGAAAATTTAAGAAGAACACAGAGAGATGAAACTCAAATCAGTAACATAATTGAAAAGATCCACTTTTTCAAAGATCAAATAGAAAAAAATGAGAAGTATTACTTAGATTATTCTGATTTAGAGGATCAAATTAACAAAATTGAAAAAGAAAGAACAAATTTTGAAGGATCAAGGGCTTTGCTTGAACAGAACTTGAATAGGAAGCAACAAACTATTGAAAAAATGGGAAGATCCCATGATAAAATAGTAAAAATTTTAAAAGAAAGCAATAAAACCCTTGGAACAAATTTTAGTTTAATTGAAGAATTTGAATCGTATATTAAATCTGAAAAACCTGTTATTGAGAAACTAATTGAAGAGTTTGACATTAAAATAAACAAATTTAAAGAGGAAATATCTAATCTAAAAACTCAAAATCAAGACCTTAAAAAACCAATTTCTGAATTAGAATACGTAAAAGAAAAATGTCCGATTTGTAAGTCGCCAATTGACTCTGTTAAACGAGATGAATTAATTCAAGATTACTCTTCTAAAATAGAATCAAATAAAAATAAAATATCCAGTTTAAACAGTGCAGTTGAAGTTTTATCAAAAGATAAGCTGGTTATGGCGAATAAATATTCTGATATCTCTTTAATTAATATAGATGTATTAAAAGAACAGCTTGGAACTTTAGAAGAAGGTCAACACGATATAAAATTGATAAATGATAACATAAAAAAATTGGAAATTCAAGTTTTAACATTAAATCAGATAGATGAAAAAATTCATGAGAAAAAAGAAGCTTTAAAAGAGTTGAAACCTAAATATGAAGAATATTTAAGTGCAAATGGTTCATTGAAATCTTTGGGAGATTATGAAGTACAAAAAAATGATCTGAAAGAGATACAAGAGAATATATTCTCCATTAAAGAGCAGATCAGCAATTTAATTGAAGCTACTGGAGAAAGCATAGAAAATCTGGACGATGAAATAAAAGAACTAGAAGGTACAAAAAATAAATATCAAAATCTTTTAGGTGCTATAGCATTGAAAGAATCTTCATTAAACAGAATGAAACATGTTCAAAATAGTATAAATGAACTTGAATTACAGATCCAAGATCTTAAACTACAAATAGAAGAGATATCATTTGATAAATTACTTCATAATAAATTAATTCAGGATAGGGAGTCTAAAAACCAAGAATTAGTAGATTTAAAAGGCAAAAAACAGGAGTTAATTGGAAAGGAAAGTGGGATAGTAACTGTATTAACAGACCTTCAAAATAAATTAGTATCATACAAAAGCTATCAAAATGAAGTTAAAAAACTTAAAGACTTTATCAAACTTTTAAATTATATACGCGACATTTACAGTAAAGATGGAGTTCAAAAAGATCTCAGAAATATTTCAAGACCTCTCATTGAACAGAATACAAGGGAGTTCTTTGAAAAGTTCAACTTTGAATATTCTGATATAAAACTTGACAATGATTATGATGTAACTGTGTATGGCCCTGCAGGGGAAAGTAATTTAGATATGATAAGTGGCGGTGAAAAAATTGCTGTTGCCCTAGCATTAAGACTTGGAATTACCCAAACACTATCTGGAGGTAATCTAGAATTGATTATGCTTGATGAGCCCACCATACATCTAGATGCATACAGACGTCAAGAGCTAATAGATTTATTAAAGAGAATGTCTATAATTCCTCAAATGATAATTGTAACCCATGATTCAGACTTGGAAGATGCTGCAGACAATATTTTAAGGGTAATTAAAGAAGATGGCGAATCAAAAGTATCTGATTTCTAATATTTTGCGTCTTATACTTAATTCCAATTATAGGGCAATTAAAAATTATTAATTATTTTTTATTCATCATCTTTTTTTAATAATCCAATATCCAAAAGTACAAGGCTTTTTAGTTCTAAAAACAGACATTAATCCATAGTTAATGAAATTTCCTATAAATATTTGAAATATAAGTTAATCACAAGATAAAATGAGATATAAAACAAATTCAAAACTGAACTGATATTTAAAGTCCAAATTTATGATAATGCCCACATATATGTCTCTTTATAAATTTTATTTTTATTCAATTCGTTTTTGACTTAATACTTTAGTCCATATTTTAAATAAATAAATTTTTATGTGCTTAATCCAATATTACCATTATACTTTGTTACTCTTACTCCAAATTTTTTTTAATTTTTTATTGAGTAGAAGTTCAAAAATCAATATATTATTGATGTAATCATTAATTTGCATAAAGATTGGTGGGGGAATAATTGAAAAAATCCAATGTTTATAATCGTAGTTTAATTGAGGCTAGTTTGGATCCATTAGTAACAATTGGTAGAGAAGGGAAGATTACAGATGTTAATGAGGCTACAGAGAAAGTTACAGGTTATTTGAGGCAGGATCTTATAGGTACTGATTTTTCTGATTATTTTACTGAACCTGAAAAGGCAAAAAAAGGTTATCTGCAAGTATTTCGTGATGGTTTTGTTAGGGACTATCCTCTAGAGGTCCATAATAAAGATGGAAATATCATACCTGTACTTTACAATGCATCGGTATACCGGGATGAATCAGGGGAGGTTATTGGAGTTTTCGCAGCGGCACGTGACATCTCTAAACTTAAAAAAGTTCAAGATGAACTTAGATTTGCCAGCCTATATAATCGTAGTTTAATTGAGGCCAGTTTGGATCCATTAGTTACTATTGGGGCTGAGGGTAATATTACCGATGTTAATAGGGCTACAGAGAAAGTTACAGGTTATTCAAGAGATGAACTTATTGGCACAGACTTCTTGGATTATTTCACTGAACCTAAAAAGGCTAGGGAAGGATACCAAAAGGTGTTCAAAGAAGGTAGTGTCCGAGATTATGCACTAGAAATCAAACACAAAAATGGACATATCACACCAGTTCTTTATAATGCATCAGTATATAGGGACGATTCTAATAGGGTTATAGGTGTTTTTGCATCTGCACGTGACATAACTGAACTTAAAGAAGCTGAAAAAATATTGAAATTAAAATTAGATGAGTTAACTCGTTCAAATGCTGAACTGGAACAGTTTGCTTATGTATCATCCCATGATCTACAAGAACCTTTGAGAATGATAGCGAGTTACTTACAACTTTTAGAACGGAAATATAAAGGTAATCTGGATTCAAAAGCAGATAAATATATACGATTTTCAGTTGATGGTGCAACTCGTATGCAAAAACTAATAGATGATCTTTTAGAGTTTTCACGCGTAACAACACATGCACAAGAATTTAAACCAACAGATCTTGAATCAATATTCGCACAGGTACAGTCCAATCTAGAAATCTCTATTAAAGAGAATAATGCATTGATATCTCACGATCCTTTACCCACCATTATGGCAGATAAAACACAAATAACTCAAGTATTTCAAAATTTAATCAGTAATGCACTGAAATTCAGAAGTGAATCTCAATCAGAAATTAAAATATCTGTTGAAAAAAGAAAAAATGACTGGTTATTTGGAATTAAGGATAATGGAATTGGAATTGACCCTAAACATTCAGACAGAATCTTTGATGTTTTCAAAAGACTTCACAAAAAAAAGGATTACCCTGGTACAGGAATAGGTCTTTCCATATGTAAAAAGATTATTGAAAGACATGGAGGCGGAATATGGGTGGAATCTGAGCTTGGTAAAGGTTCCACTTTTTATTTTACATTGGCAAATTTGGATAATTAATAACAGGAGTATGATTATATGGACACAAACCCGATAGAAATTCTTTTAGTGGAAGACAATGAAGGAGATGTTGGATTAGTTGAAGAAGTATTTGAAGATGCTAGAATTAGGAATATTATCCATGTAGCCGAAGATGGTGAAGAGGCAATGGAGTTTTTAAATAAAGAAAAAAAATTTGATAATGCCCCTACACCCGATTTAATCCTATTGGATCTAAATTTGCCTGGAAAAGATGGTCGAGAAGTACTTGAAGAAATAAAAAAAGACAACAAACTTAAATCGATTCCGGTTGTTGTTTTAACCACTTCAAAGGCAGAGGAAGATATTATCAAATCCTATGATCTTCATGCTAATTCATACATAACTAAACCAGTTGACTTTGACCAGTTTATAAAAGTTGTTAAATCTATTGAAGACTTTTGGTTGGAAGTTGTTAAACTACCAAATTCTAAAGAGTATTAAAGGTAAATTCATGTATAACTCCAGTAACAAACCAATTGAACTATTGCTTTTTGAGGATAATCTTGGAGATGCGGGTTTAATAGAGGAAATGCTAGAAGAGTCTGATGGAGTATACCATCTAGAAGTAGTTGAAACTCTGGAAGAAGGGTTGGTTCTTCTAAAAGATAGTTTTTTTGATATTATTCTTTTGGACTTAGGATTACCAGATAGTGATGGAATTGATACATTAATAGATGTTCATAAAATTTCCACGAAAACTCCTATAATCGTATTAACTGGGTTAAACAAAGAAGAAATAGGTATATTTGCGGTTAAAATTGGTGCTCAAGATTATTTAATTAAAAAAGAAATTGATAGCAAGCTTTTAAAACGTTCTATAAGGTATTCTATTGAACGAAAAAAAATTGAAAGTGAACTTCAAAATTATAAGTCAAATCTTGAAGATAAAGTTAAAGAACGAACAAAAGAACTAGAACAATCTAATAAAGAGTTACAACAGTTTGCATATGTTGCCTCCCATGATCTTAGAGAACCTCTGCGTATGATTTCGAGTTTCCTTCAATTACTGGAAAGACGGTATAATGAACAGTTAGATGAAGATGCAAATGAATTCATAGAATTTGCTGTTGATGGAGCTAAGCGTTTAGATTCAATGATTAAAGACCTTTTAGAGTATTCTAGAGTGGCCAATAAAAAGAGAAAATTTAACGATGTAGATCTTAATGAAGTGTTAGAACGTACTAATTTAAATTTAAAATTAGCCATTGACGATAATAATGCAGAAATAATTGCTAATAAATTACCTACTTTATCCGGTGATGAACAATTACTTGTTCAACTGTTCCAAAACCTTATTAGTAATTCCATTAAGTATCGAAGTAAAGAAAATCCTATAATTCAAATATCTGTTAATAATGAAATGAATCATTTCATATTCTTATTTAAGGATAATGGTATTGGAATCTCTACAAAACATTTGGAAAGAATCTTTACTATTTTTCAACGACTCCATACTCGAGAAGAATATGAAGGAACAGGAATTGGACTTGCAATTGCACAAAAAATTGTTCAACAGCATGGAGGACAGATATGGGCAGAATCTGAACCTGGAGAAGGTACTATTATATACTTCACAATTCCTTACAATAACTAAAAATCATTAAATTGGTTTATTGAGGTAAAAAATTAAAATAAATAATTATTTTTTAAATTCTTTGTAATTCATTTTTTTTCAATAATTTTATTGAATTTGGATGGAAAATTATTTTAAATAGATGATTTATTTTTTTGTTTTATTAGAGCCGCAAAAATACCAATAAAGCATAAAACAGTACAGATTAAGAATACCGTGTGTATACTATTAAGAAGTGCAGGATACTGTAAAGTAGTGATTTGAACATTTCCAATGAATATTGCAAACACCATTAGTGCAAGTCCCATACTGAATGTTTGACCTAAAAGTCGCATTGTACTTACCATGGCAGATGCAACTCCATAAAACTTTCTTTCAACAGAACCCATAATTGCATTGGTGTTTGGTGATGAGAAAAATCCAAATCCCGTTCCAATAATTATCAAACCAACAGTAATAAATGCTATACTTGTTTGTGCATTGATAAAAGCAAACAAGAAAAGACCAATAGTTGATAATGCCATCCCTAAAGCAGCTAATTTTTGTGGAACGAACTTGTCCGAAAGTCTTCCAGCTATAGGTGCAAATATTGCCATCATAACTGGCTGTGCAACTAATATTAAACCTGCAGATAATGGATCCAATGCCTTAATGTACTGTAAGTACAGGCTTAAAAGAAATGTTACTGCAAAGGTTGCACTGTAGTTAATTAGAGCAGCAAGATTTGAAAATGCAAATGTTCTATTCTTAAACAATTTAACATTAAGTACTGGGCTCTCAAGCTTCAACTCATACATTAAAAATCCTATAAATCCTATAATTCCACCTATAACCAGAATAATTCCTGTTATATGGGGGAGTGTTGAAAATCCGTACATAACCATTACAAGCACTATACTATAAAATATAGAACCTTTAATATCGAATTTTTCTCCTTTACATTCTGCCCATTCATCATTTAATTTCCAATAAGTCAAAATGAGAATCAAAATACCGAGTGGGATCATTGCATAGAATAAACTTCTCCATCCAAAATATTGGGTCATTATCCCTCCTAAAACTGGTCCAAGGGATAGAGCTATATAAACAGTTGCTATGTTTATTCCTATGGCTTTACCTCTTTCCTGTGGGGGATAGACCGAAGTTATGATTGCAAGGCCTGTAACAAATATCATAGCTCCACCAATTCCCTGAAGTATTCTGAATATAATCAGAGATTCAGTTGATGGTGCAACCGCAGACAGAAACGAAGCTACAGTGAATATGATTATTCCATAGCTGAATATTTTTTTCATGCCATAAATGTCTGATATTCTGCCGAATGGAACTGCAAACATGGCTGCTGCTAATAAAAATGAAGTTGGAACCCAACTTAATAGGATTGCACTTGAAGCAAATTCTGACCCTATAACTGGAAGTGCAATGTTAACTGCTGAACTCATAAATGGTGTTAAAAAGTTGGCTAAAGTTGCCACTAACAATGCTGCAATCCTAATTGAACTGGCTGTCTGTGCTTGTTCCATGAATAATGTTCTCCAGTAAAGTGAATTCAATTATCTCTTTAAATAATCAAATATTAATAAACTTTGGATTTTGTCCATTAAATGAATACAAGTTTAAAACAAATAAAAAAAAGTAATATAAAAAAAATTTAGAAGTGTTTGATTGAATAATCAAACAATATTATGCTTCTGCAGGAGCCTGAGTTCTTCAGTTGAGAGTTTTTTACCCTCTTTGAATTTCTCGTATATATCCCTTGCAATTTCCTTTTCAGCCATGTTTTTCTTTTTACTTTTCTCGCTTTCCATATTCCGTTCTTTGGCTTTGACTTTGTCAAGACCTTTATTTTTCCTTCTAATTTCATTAAGAACAGCTTTTACCTCTTCATGTTTTGCGGAGGCTGTTTCACGAGTTTCTATGAACTGATTATGTGCAAGATCTGCCTTTGCTCTTACTTCATCAATGTTTTTGAAGTATTCAAGCATGCTTTCATGTGTTTCCTGAGCTTTGTCAGAAAATTCAACAACTTTAGCATGATGAGCTTCTGAAACCTCTTTAAGTGCTACTGCTTCGGTCTGAACCTTTTCATCTTCTTTCATCTCTGAAAGAGTTTTACTTAGATCTTGAACTTTTTTAACTAGTTCGTTCTCTTTTCTCATGTCAAGAACTTTGGTTTCTATTGTTTTCTCTAGTTTATCAATCTCACCCTGAATTTTAAGTATGTCCCTTCTTCCAGAGGCATATTCCATCTTTTTCAGTTCCTGATTGGTTTCGTCCCGAAGTTTCTTATACTTACGGACTTCTTTGTTGATATTGTCACGTTCATCCCGGTATTTGAGAGCTTTATCCAGATTTTCTTTAATACTGGCGTTTAATTCGTCTCTTACCTTTTTGAATTCACGTGCATTTTCATTTAAGTCGTCACGTTCTTTTGTAAGCACCTTAAGTCTCTTTTCGAGATCTTTTTTGTTTGAAAGTAGTTCACCAAAGCTTTTCCCGGCATCAGGATTAGGTTCAGATTTCACTTCAGCTTTTACATCTGGAGATGATTTTTTGGCTGGTGATTCCTTTTTAGATGCTTCTGATGGTTCTTTGGTTGTTTTTTCTGTTTCTTCCTTTGCAGGTTCTTCGGTTTCTGCTGGTGTTTCTTCCTTTGCAGGTTCTTCGGTTTCTGCTGGGGTTTCTTCCTTTGCAGGTTCTTCGGTTTCTAATGGTGTTTCTTCTTTTTTAGTTTCTGCTATTGTTTCTTCTGGTGCTGTGTCTTCAGCCTTTTCTGGGGTTGTTTCATCTGAGGTTTCGTTTTCTTTTTCTTCTTTATTGAATACTTCAAGAACTTCTTTTAAATCTCTTTTTTCAACAACAACATCTGCTTTTTCTTTTAAAACTGGTTTTGCATTGAATGCTATTCCTAAACCTGCTTCTTCAAGCATTGACACATCGTTTGCACCGTCTCCTACTGCTGCAGATTCTTCTGCTTTTATTTTTTCCATTTCCATTATCTCCTTCAGGACTTCTGCCTTTGAGCCTTTTACTAGTGGGCCGCTGACTTCTCCTGTTAATTTTCCCTCTTTTTCATGGAGAACATTTGAAAATGCGTAATCCAAACCAAGGTCATCTTTCATCCGATTGGCGATGATTTCAAAACTACCGGTTATGGTTGCGATTTTATATCCTCTTTTTTTGAGTTCTGCAATAGTTTCTTCTGCCCCTTCCATGAAGGGGATTTTTGAAACGACATCTTTAATATCTTCAACTGAAGCACCTTTTAATAGTGCAACTCTCTCTTTGAGAGCAGTTTCAAAATCTAGATCGCCTTCCATTGCTTTTTTAGTTATCTCTGAGATTTCTGCTTCAACGTCCATTAATTTGCCTATTTCATCTATGGCTTCCCCATCAATAAGAACGTTATCAAGATCGAATGCTATGAGTTTAATCAAAAGATCACCGAGTTAAATCGAGTAAAGGTTAAAATTATATCAAATCCAGTTCAGCTAGTCGTTCTTTTGTTTTCTCTACACCGAGTTGAGCATCTGCATTAGTTTTTGCACCGGTACAGACTACTTTTCCTGAACCGAATAAAAGTAAAACAACTTTGGGGTCGTCAAGTCTGTAAACCAATCCGGGGAATTGTTCTGGTTCGTATTCAGTGTTTTCAAGATCCAGAGCAACGGATTCCAAGTTTAATGTTTTCCCGAGATTTGCTGAAGCAACTATATTTTGGACTTTAATTTCAAATTCGTGGGGGATTTCTGTATCAAGAGCTCTCATTTTATCAACAGCTATGTGTATAGCTTTCTTTGAGTCTTCTATTGATTTTGCACCTGTACAAACCAGTTTACCTGATCCGAATATGAGTGCAGCTGTTTTTGGTTCCTTTAGTTTGTAAACCAATCCTGGGAATTGTTCTGAGTTATATTCAACTCCTTCCAGGGCAGGAGCAACTTGTGGAAGGTCTAGCGACTTTCCAAGCGCGGCAGACGCCACGATGTTTTCAACTTTAATTTCTACAGTTGTCATTAAATTTCCTCCAGATGTATTTAATTTATAATCAGAATTTAGTTTAATATTCTATAAATTGTTAATTAATAATTCAACTTATATAAAGATGCTTTTTTTTGCCACAATTTCAGTACTTATATATTGTTTTTCAATACTTTTAAATGAAATTTTTGATCTCAATAGATTTCTTTAAATTAATATGTGATCTTTTGTAGGAATATAGCCTCGAGTATAATTTATAAGAATTTTTGATTGTAGAATTTTGTATATCATTCCCATTATTGTTCATTAAATAATCATAACCATAGCGTATTTATGAAATTTGATTAAAGTCTAAAATTTTGAATATAATTATCTATTAGTTTTTATTATCAGAAAATAACAATTAATATTTATTATTAAATTGGTTATTATTAAATTGTTTGAAAATGAAAGTTATTGTTAATCTGATAAAAATTACTATATAGAACAAATTGAACATTAAAAAGTTGAATAATATAATGAATGTAAGAATATAAGTTCAATAAAGCCTGTAAAGTATAAAAAAAAATTATATGTATATATAATAACATTCAAATAAAAAATTAGTATACTAAAATATATTTATTGCAATTTTTAATAGTATTGCGTAAGTTTTAAAGGTTTTTTTGGTTTAATGGTGTGAAATTATGATAGGCCCTAAAAAATACCGTAAACAATTATTTGATTTAGGCATCGAAGGCATGGAAATTGATGTTTCAACCATTGATAATGCAATGGATACTTTAAATAAATTAAATGAGATTGAAAAGGTTTTAAAAAAGATCAGGTACAATGTTCGTACAGATATACGAAGAATCAGACTAGATTATATGGCTAAATTGCAAGAAGTAGATAAATCTGCCAATAAAAAATCTGGACTTTTTGGTCGGAAGAAATCAGTTTCTAAAATAGTTCAAGAAAAAAAGATGCTGACAAAGGAGAGAAACCTTACAATTGCTACTTATGATGTTGTAGAAAATACTATAGATGACTATCTTGATCAGATAGAAAATTCAAGATATTATATAAAGAATTCAATACAACGAAGGGTGGGTTAAATAAATACTGTTTGTTATAAGATATTATTCCCTTTTGGAGGTATTAATTTTGATAGAAGTGGAAGTCAAGGCAAGTGTTAAGGATTTTACAGATGTTAAAAAGAATTTAATTAAAATTGGTGCTATCAAAATAAAAAATGAGCATCAAAGAGATGTTTATTATAATGCTCCACATAAAGACTTCGTTGAAACTGATGAAGCATTGAGAATTAGGGAAATTCCTGAAAATGGAGAAAATAAGGTTATACTTACATATAAAGGTGCTAAAATGGATGATGTGAGTAAAACTCGTAAAGAAATTGAAGTTGAAGTATTTGATGCTGAAAATATGGGTTTGATACTAGAAAATCTTGATTTTAGAAGTGCTGCAACAGTTAAAAAAGATAGAGATATTTATCATTTGGATGAGTTTATAATTACATTAGACACAGTATACAAAGTTGGGAAATTTGTTGAAATCGAAATTGAAGCCCAAGAAAATGAGGATACAAGTATTCCACTTAAGAAAATATTTGAAACATATAAAAAACTAGGCATAGAAGAGGGATTTGAGAGAAGATCATATCTAGAACTTATGGAACTATAAATTTTCAAAAATGATTATAAAAAATTCTTAAACCATCAATAACTTATTTTACAATATTTTCTTTTAAACTAAAAAAACATATAATATTTATTGAATACAAACAGGATAAAACTCTTTTTTATGATTAACTTATTTTATATTATTATTAAGTATGATTAACGGAAAAGTAAATCTATTTAAGCTTAATGATCTAAAAACATTTAACAAATAATCAATGTTAAAATAATGATAAAGATTAATAGAAGAAAATACTCTTCAACAATAGGGAATAAATATTAATTTTGTTATATGGGTATAAATCTGATGAAACTTGATACCATCGAATATTTCCCTAAAATCAATTAGAGACAATGTTTTCTTTTAGATAATTAAACAAAGTAAGGTGGGAATCTGTGAAATACTTGGTAAGCCCGTTCAATAAAGAAGCAAAAATAAAGTTTCCAGAAGAGATAACTGTATATGATACAACATTAAGAGATGGTGAACAAACTCCCGGTGTGTGTTTAAGAACTCCAGAAAAGCTTAAAATTGCTAATAAGCTTGATGAAGTAGGAATACATCAAATTGAAGCAGGATTTCCTGTGGTATCCAATGAAGAAAAGAGATCTGTTCAAGCTATTGTTAAAGAAGGTTTAAACGCAAAGATACTTTGTCTGTCACGTACTAAAAAATCAGATATTGACACTGCTATTGACTGCGATGTCGATGGTGTTATAACCTTCATGGGAACATCGGATCTACATTTGAAACACAAAATAAAGATGAGTCGGGAAGAAATACTGAATGTTTGTATGAATTCAATTGAACATGCTAAGGATCATGGATTATTTGTTGCATTCTCTGCTGAAGATGCAACCAGAACAGATCTTGATTTTTTGAAAAAAATATACAAACGTGCAGATGATTTTGGTGTAGATAGAGTTCATATTGCAGATACTGTAGGAGCCATTAGTCCATATGGGATGGATTATCTTGTAAAGGAAGTAAGGTCTACAATCAAAGCGGATATTGCACTTCATTGTCATAACGACTTTGGAATGGCTCTTTCTAATTCAATAGCAGGATTACTGGCAGGTGCAAATGCAGTTTCAACAACTGTTAACGGAATTGGTGAGAGGGCAGGGAATACTTCATTAGAAGAATTGATCATGTCTTTAAAAATCATATATGGTGTTGATTTAGATTTTGATATTAGCAAATTCTATGAACTTTCAAAACTCGTTGAATCACTAACCCATATGAAAATACCATACAACAAACCCATAGTTGGCAAAAATATATTCCGCCACGAGTCAGGAATACATGTTGATGCTGTTATTGAAGAACCTTTAACCTATGAACCATTTTTACCAGAATTAATAGGACATCAACGTAGAATTGTTCTTGGAAAACATTCAGGCTGCAGAGCTGTCAGAGCGAAGCTTGATGAGTGTGGAATAGATGTTACTAAGGATGAACTTTGTAAAATTGTTGAACAGGTTAAAAATAAGAGGGAAGAAGGTAAATACATCAATGATGAGATATTTAACACCATTGTTCGGTCAGTTAGGGGGCCTTTTGAACTTTAATTAAATTATAAGAGGTTATTAAACATTCTTATCAAAAATAATCTTAATGTATAAATAATGTTTTAAAAACTTCTAAAGGATTAATCACTATGAACATAACCGAAAAAATTCTTGCAAAGGGAGCAAATAAGAAAACAGTCAATCCTGGTGAAATAATTGAGGTTGATGTTGATCTGGCAATGTCACACGATGGAACATCTCCACCCACCATTAACACTTTCAAAAAAATTTCTGATAAAGTGTGGGATCCTGACAAAATTGTTATAATCTGCGATCATACTGTACCTCCAAATACTATTGGATCAGCAGAATTCCATAAAGTTACAAGAAAGTTTGCCAGAGAACAGGGTATAAAAAAATATTTTAATCATGGGGAAGGGATATGCCATCAAGTACTTCCAGAATTTGGATTTATAAAACCAGGTTCCATCGTTGTAGGTGCTGATTCACACACATGTACACACGGCGCATTTGGAGCATTTGCAACTGGAATGGGTGCAACTGATATGGCATTTGTTTTTGCAACGGGTAAAACATGGTTTCGAGTACCTGAAGCTTTTAAAATCAATGTTGAAGGTAAATTAGGCAAATATATCACAGCTAAAGATGTTATACTCAATATAATCGGGGAAATAGGCACATTTGGTGCAACTTACAAGACACTAGAATTTCAGGGAAGTACAATTGAACAAATGGATGTATCTGGTAGAATGACCATGTGCAATATGGCAATTGAGAGCGGCGCAAAGAATGGTATAATGGAGCCTAACAAAGCGATTCTACAGTATTTACAGGATAGAAACGTTAAATCATTTGATGTTGTAAAATCTGATAAAGACTATGTCTACGAAAAAGAATATGAATTTCAAGTAGACGATATGGAACCACAAATCGCCTGTCCGCACAATGTTGACAATGTTGAAAATATTTCCAAAGTTGAGGGCAAAACAATTAATCAGGCGTTTATAGGCTCATGTACAAATGGTCGTTTAGAAGATTTGGTACAAGCTGGAGAAGTACTTAAGGGAAAAAAGGTACATGAAGATGTAAGACTTATTATAATACCTGCTTCAGCTGAAATCTACAGACAAGCTCTTCATAATGGTCTCATAGATACTTTTATGGATTCTGGAGCAATAATATGTAACCCTGGATGCGGGCCGTGTCTTGGAGGTCATATGGGTGTTCTTGGATCAAAGGAAGTATGTATAGCAACTACCAATAGAAACTTCTTAGGAAGAATGGGTGACCCTGAATCTGAAGTTTTCTTAGCAAATCCTGCTGTTGTGGCTGTTTCAGCAATTTATGGCGAAATTAAAGATCCTAGAGGTTAAAATGGAACAAAATATTCTTGATGGTATCCTGAAAATTGAAAAAGAAGTGGGAAAACTTTCAAACGCCCAGAAAATACTTTTAACCACAGATGGTTCTGTAACAACCATACTCGATGTAATACGGGGCCATGTTAGGATAGAAACACTAGAACAGAAATTTATTGAAGCAGATTCTAAAATGGCTCAATTACTAAATATTGAAGTGGGAGACACAGTAAATTATAGGGTTGTTGTTATCGAAACTCAAGAGCCATTAATCTATGCAATTTCACTTATAGCTGTTGACAGACTTGAAAATGAATTTAAAGAGGATTTAATAAGGGCAGACATGCCAATTGGTAGGATACTCCGGAAACATAATATTGAATCTCGTAGAGAAATTAAATCTGTTTATTATGAGGAACAAGAACCCGAGCTTAAAAAGATATTCAAAGAAGATTCTACAATGCTTACTAGGACCTACAACATAATTCATAACAATGAAATTTTGATTTGGTTGAAAGAGACATTTCCATATAAACATTTCAGAGATTGAATTATAGATTTAATTTTGATAAAGTTTATTCAAGAAATTAAACTGGATACAAGTGGTTAAAATGGGCGTAAAATTCAGAGATATAATATCCCCTGAAAGTATAAAATTTGAACAATTAGAATCTAAAATTGTTGCATTAGATGCAGCAAATATAATCTATCAATTTCTTTCAAGTATAAGACAGGTTGATGGAACACCATTAATGGATCAAAATGGTAACATCACATCACATTTTAGTGGAATACTTTACAGAACTTCATCACTCATTGAAAAGGGTATCAGGCCGGTTTATATCTTTGATGGTACTTCGGATATATTGAAAAAGGGTACTCAGGATAAACGAAGAGAAGTAAAGGAAGAATCTCAGAAAAAAATGGAAAAGGCTCTTGAAGAGGGTAGAATAGAAGATGCAAGAAAATATGCTGTTAGAACATCAAGGATGTCTCCAAAAATTGTTGAAGGGTCTAAAAAACTTCTGGAATTATTAGGAGTTCCATATATACAAGCTAGGGGTGAAGGTGAAGCTCAAGCATCGTATATGGTTGAAAATGGGGATGCATGGTGTGTTGGATCACAGGATTACGATTGTATACTATTCGGAGCCACAAAAATGGTTAGAAACCTAACTATAACCGGTGGAAAGTCGAATCTTGAATTAATTGACTTAAAAAAGGTATTAGAAAATCTTGGAATAACTAGGGAACAACTCGTTGATATTGCAATACTTGTTGGAACAGATTTTAATCTGGGAGTTAAAGGAATAGGTGCAAAAACAGGATTAAAACTTATCAAAGAACATGAAAATATTTTTAATGTAATAAATAAGCTTGACATTGAAATGGAAGTTGAACCAGAAATTTTAAGGAATATATTCCTTAAACATGAGGTTGAACCAGATTATAGTTTGAAATGGAAGTCCCCGGATACTGAGGGAGTTGTTCGCTTTTTATGTGGTGATCATGACTTTTCAGAGGTCAGGGTTTTGAGTGCTCTTGATAAATTCAAAAAAATAGACAACAAACAGAAGAGTCTAAAGGACTGGTTTGGATAAAATTTATAATTTTTATTTTTTTAAGTAAAATAGTTAAAAAGCAGGATATTCTCCAAAAAACTCTGCAGCATATCTCTGGGCTCTTATTACTTGTGAAGGATATTTAATTTTAAGTTTATCTTCAAATTCTGATCTATTCCTTGAACCTGCTATTGCCTTCATCACTTCAAGATAAACATTTGTTGAATTTTCTGTTGGTCTGCATGGCATTTCAAGAGTAATACATACATCATTCCTTTTAAAAAAATTGGTTCTTAAATATGGTGCCACAGAACTTATTAGAACATTGTGCTCCAGCTCTATTAACGGAGGTACACCTACCTTTTTTTTCCTTTCTATGTCTATGAGTTTAAGGTAACTCTCAGGTTTATAACAGTGTAATTCAACGTATATCTCAGGCTTATGGGTTTTTATAAGTTTTAATATCTTTTCACCCATTGGAGAATGATAATAGAGGGGGTTTAATGTGCTAATATATTTGGTTTCAGGACAATTGTAAAGAAGGAGTTTTCCATCTTTAACATCGTTTTCATCAAGAAGTTGAATTAGATTTAGGGTGGTTAAACCCTCTTTTCCATGAACTCCTCCTACAAAAACACGTGTAGGCCCTGATCCTTTATCAATTACCTTTGAGAACATAATATCCCGAATTCTTAATTTTAGGGTAAAATCAATTTTTATTATGTTCCTTCTTCCCAATTTTTGAGATAAGCAACCTGTTCAGTGGTTAAACTATCTATGTTAATGTCCATGGCTTTTAATTTAAGTTTTGCTACATGAATATCTGTTTCATCTAATGTTTTATAGACTCCTACGTCAAGTTTGTTGTTTAAAAGATATTTGGCTGCGAGGGTTTGCATTGCAAAGCTCATGTCCATTATTTCTGCTGGATGCCCCTGTCCACGTTCGCCTGCAAGGTTAACTAATCTTCCATCAGCTAAGAGGTATAGTTTCCTGCCATCTTCCATTACAAATTCTTTTATATCTGGTTTCAACATTTTAGTTGATTTAGACATCTTTTCAAGGTCTTCTTTGTTGATCTCTACATTGAAGTGTCCTGAGTTGGCTAGTATGCAACCATCTTTCATATATTTGAAATCATCTCCAGATACAACATCAACGTTTCCAGTAACTGTTACAAGCATATCTGCTTCTTTAACAGCTTCTCTAATTGTCATCACTCTGTAACCATCCATCCTAGCTTCAAGTGCTCTTATTGGATCTATTTCTGTTACAATAACGTTGGCACCTAAACCATCTGCTCTCATGGCTACTCCACGACCGCACCATCCATATCCACAGACTACAATGGTTTTTCCTGCAATCAATACATTGGTTGAGCCCATTATGGAGTCAAAAGTAGATTGTCCTGTACCATAACGATTGTCAAAAAGGTACTTCATATAAGAATCATTTACAGCCATTACGGGGAATTTCAATGCTTTATCTTGGTGCATTGATTTCAGTCTATGTATTCCGGTTGTTGTTTCCTCACAAGCCCCAATTATCTTATCCATCAGTTCTTTCCTTTCTCTATGAACGAGGAATATCATATCTGCACCATCATCAATCAAGATGTCTGGTTCGTGATCAAGTACTTTGTTAATGTTTTCATAATATTCTTCATTTGTTTCGCCTCTCCAACCATACATATGAAGTCCTAATGCCGCACCAGCTGCAGTTGCATCGTCTTGAGTTGAAAGCGGGTTACAACCGGTCATTGCAACTTCAGCACCTCCTTCATGGAGAGTTAAACCCAGATTAATTGTTTTTGGTTCTAAGTGTAAGCAAGATGCAATTGTAATGCCTTCAAATGGTTTTTCTTCTTGAAATTCTTTTTTTATATGTTCAAGAACTGGCATGTGTCTTTGAACCCATTCAATCTTCCTTTTACCTTCCGGTGCTAATGATATATCCTTTACATTGTAACTCATGGTTTCATCCTTCAAAATTGTTATTCAAGTAAATAAAATATCTAAATGAGTTTAAAAATGGATAGTAATTTTTTTTTCAATTAAATTTAATATATGATCTGTGTATATTTAAACTTTTTAATTAGCATAAAAAATATTTATTAAATTTGGAATGAACTCTAAATTGGAAATATATGATTAAAAATAGAAATATTAGGGGAATTCCCCCTAATTCAATTGATTTTGTTGAATAATTTATTTAGATGTTTATCTGTAATGGCTAAGATCTGCTTCGTTTTTGGGTTTAACCTTTTTCATTGCATCCTGGAAATGTTTCATATTTACATTTTCAGATTCAAGGTTATCCCTAAGGGTAAGCATTACAGCTTCACGACAAACCGCTTCTATATCTGCCCCTACAAATCCATCTGTTCTTTTTGCTAATACCTCAAGTTCAACATCATCTGCTAATGGCATTTTGGCGGTGTGTACTTTGAATATGGCTATTCTAGCATTTTCATCTGGATCATCAACTTTAACATGTCTGTCAAATCTGCCAGGTCTAGTTAATGCCGGATCAAGTATATCCACACGGTTGGTTGCGGCTATAACAGAAACATCTTGAAGCTCTTCGAGTCCATCTATTTCTGTTAATAGTTGATTAACAACACGCTGTGTAACACCTGAATCTGTGCTGGATCCTCCCCTAGTGGATGCTATTGAATCTATTTCATCAAAGAATATAACTGTTGGTGCTGTCTGTCGAGCCTTTCTGAATACTTCACGAATACCCTTTTCAGATTCTCCAACCCATTTTGAAAGTAATTCAGGTCCTTTTACTGCTATGAAATTGGCATCACTTTCGTTTGCTACTGCCTTTGCAAGGAGTGTTTTCCCTGTTCCTGGTGGTCCATAGATCAAAACTCCCCTTGGAGGTCTTACACCAAACTTCTCAAAACTCTCAGGATATTTGAGAGGCCATTCAACAGCTTCTTGAAGCTCCTGTTTTGCACTTTCAAGTCCTCCTATATCATCCCATTTTATATCAGGGACCTGTACAAGTACTTCACGCAGGGCTGATGGCTGTACTTCTTTAAGAGCTTCTTTGAAATCAGATTTGGTTACAATAATTTTCTTAAGAGTTTCAGAAGATATTTCTTCATCTCCCTTTATATCGGGCATTACCCTTCTTAGAACTCTCATTGCAGCTTCTTTACACAGTGATTCAAGATCTGCTCCAACAAATCCATGGGTTGTGTCTGCCATTTCCTCGAGGTCAACATTATCATCAAGTGGCATTCCTCTTGTGTGTATTTGTAAAACTTCTCCTCGTCCATCCTTATCTGGAACTCCGATTTCGATCTCTCTGTCGAATCTTCCGCCCCTTCTTATTGCTTGGTCAAGTGCATCTGGTCTGTTGGTTGCACCTATTACAACCACTTGTCCTCTTGATTTAAGACCATCCATAAGTGTGAGTAGCTGTGCAACTGTTCTTCTTTCAACTTCTCCGGATACTTCTTCTCTTTTAGGAGCTATGGCATCGATTTCGTCTATGAATATGATTGATGGGGCATTTTCTTCAGCTTCTTCAAATAATTCCCTTAACCTCTCTTCGGATCCTCCAACATACTTGCTCATTATTTCTGGCCCATTAATGGTTATGAAATGTGCATCGCTTTCGTTTGCAACTGCCTTTGCAAGGAGTGTTTTTCCTGTTCCTGGCGGTCCATGCATTAAAACGCCTTTAGGTGGGGATATTCCCAGTCTTTCAAAGAGTTCTGGTCTTTTTAGGGGAATTTCTATCATTTCTCTTACTTTTTTAACTTCCTCTTTGAGGCCGCCTATATCTTCGTAGGTTACATCAACTACATTTTTTACTCCTTCAAGCTTTGAAACGTCAACTGGTTCGGTTTGAATCTCTACATCGGTTAAATCTGTTATTTGGACTACACCTGCTGGTTTTGTTGAAACAACTGCGAGTTTTATCTCACCCATAGGTGCTACATCTCGGAAGAATTCATCGAACAGTCCTCCTGTCCTCATTGTTTGCTGTTGTTGTTGTCTCACACCTGTTATGATCATGTCTCCCATTGTGAGCACTCTTCCTAGAAATGCTGGTTTTACTTCTCCTCTTATCATGATCTGTTGTTCGACTGGTGCTAACACAACTTTTTTGGCTTCTTTATAATCTGCACGTCTAACAGTTACTTCTTCGCCTATTGAGGTACCTGAATTTTTTCTTATGTACCCATCTATTCTTATAATTCCCAGGCCTATATCTGATTGTGAAGATGCGACTCTGGTGGCGGTTAATTTTTTACCTTCTATTTCAATAATATCTCCATCAAGGAGATCGAGTTTCTGCATACATGCAGGATCAATTCTTGCAATTGACCTTCCAACATCTGCCTGTGAAAAGGCTTCTGCTACTTTTAATTTCATTTCTTTATTTTCCATATAAAACCCCTCCATTTACTATCCGTATGTCAGGTTGAATACTTATAATCGTATAAAAAAGATTTTAACTTCTATTCATATTTTAGTTAACTTATGTTACTATAACCTTGTTTTTTCTAACATATATATATTGTGTTTTAGTGTTAAAAAATTTGTCGAATGTTATAATTAGTAATAATAAAAAAATATTAACATTCTAATAGGTTTATAGAACAAAAAATTAACTTAAACTTAGTAAATCCAAAATTAACTAAAAATAACTAAAATTATAATGAATAGTCTTGGAATAGGTGTAATCCTAACGTATTTGGCTTCCAAATCCCATTAACAATTTTTCTACTGCAATGGATGCATTTTCATTTATTATAGAATATCTTATTGTAACGCTTACATTTCCCTGGGCAATCTGATTGCCTTGGTAAGTGTCTATTACTTTAGCATCAACTACGTCCTGTAAACTGTTGACTGTATTGGCTATAATATCTGGATTGCATCCTTTTGGGAAAGTCCCAGAAATATCGTAACTTTTTTTTGTGTAATTGTCCAACTTCCATTGGAGGAGTTCCTCATTGTTTAAAACTTCTACATTAGATAATTTAAGACGAGTAGAGGTTTTGTTTTTTGTTAATGTTAAAAAATCTGGTGTAAGTTTATCTAAAATCCCTATGTGTACTTTTCCTGAGTAGATATGTCTCAAACCTACTTCTCGGCCCATCTGTTTTTTGAGGGTACTCACCTCTTCAGTAAGAACAGATATAGCTTTATCTGATCTTCCCAGAGCAGATTCAAGATCATCAAGATGTTTTGCTGCAGAACTCATTGAACTAACAAACTCTTCCTGATTTTCAGTAGCGATCAGATCTTTAAGTTCGGTGAATGTGTTTAGGAAAGTTTCATGTGTTTCTTTGATATAAATGTTCTTAGTCTGTATAGAATACACTAAATAAGGATTTTGTGCAGTTATTCTAGCAATTGTATCTAACATTAAATTGTAAATTGGGCTTGCGAATTTTCTAGATTCTTTAATATCTATATCTAGTTTTTCAATTGTCCTTGCAATACTAATATATGCAAAATGAGTGAGTCCCTGTACTATGCTCATCATCCTATCATGTATATCTGGAGTTGTAACGATAATCCTAGCATTTTCTGATTCAAGAAATTGAAATACTTTATCATACCATTCCCCAGTTTTAATAGGTGTCAGCACAATTACCTGCCCATCAAGAGTTCTAATTCTAGGACCAAACATGGGATGGCAAGGGAGAACTTCAACACCTTTAGCTGCATATTCCTGCATTATTTCTGAGGGTTCCTTTTTTACAGACGTAACATCCATAATTAAGGATCCTTCTTTCATTACAGGTCCAATCTCTCTAATAGTGTCTGGTGTAGCATCAATGGGTACGGATATAATAACAATATCTGCAATGGATGCTGCCTTAATATTATCTTGAATATACTCTACACCTAATTTCTTAGACACAGATTCGCCAGTAACTTCGTTTCTTCCAGTAACAACTATGTCTAAACCTTTTCTACTTAAAAACGTAGCTATCCACTTTCCAAGGCCTCTAGTGCCTCCAATTACGGCTATTTTCAAAAGAATGTTCCCCATTAATTAATTTTAAGAATGTTACAATTTACTTAATCCCATAATTCTTGATATGTCTATTAACATCAAGATATAAAAAAATACGGTTTATTACTTAGAATTCAAACATAATAAATTAGAATGTAGATATCGATTATGTTAAGAGACTACATCCTGAAAAAAAGGGGCTGTGATATCTACTTTGTTTCCATTTATTTTAGGAATTATTTCTATTATAAGTGCCATTACGGATCATATTGGTCTAATAATATTATCAGTGTTTATAATTACTATTATGAGCTATATCTACTCCAAATATACTTTAATTAAACACCCAGAAATGAAGAAAGCTCGGGAAAAATATAAAAAACATCCCATTTACAAGTTTTTAATGATTGCTAGTTATATAATGCTCGGTTTTGCTATCTTTTTAGTTATATTTATCTTAATAGTTGTATTATTTAATATAACTTTTTAACTTCGATAAATCCATAATACATTCAGTTATTGCTATTCTAATCAAGTTTGATTTACTTACTTACCCATTGCATTAAATAGGCTTTCAAATCTTCAAATAAAATTAAAACCAAATAAAATCTCTAATATTCCGAATACAAAGAATAAAAACATAATTATCATGTTGAATGTTGTTCTTTTAGCTTTATTTTTATGGATTTGATATAAATTTACAACCCCAATACCTATGAAAGCTATTCCAACTATAACAAATAACACATTATTCATATAATTTCCCCTTCAATCAAATTACATTTATTATAATAACTCATTATATTTCATTATATGCTCTGTTATATCTATTCTGATGGTGAAATTGTTGATTATATCTTTGGTAGGAATCCTTTCCATTTGCGAGGATAGTAATAAGCAAACATAATCAAATACAACAGGAAAATCCCAATTGCGGAATAATACGGGTAATTTGAGACATATGTAGGATAATATAGATATGTATAAACTAATATTAATCCTGAAAATACAATTAGACCTAACACTACCAGAGAATATATCTTTATAAAATATTTATATCTTCTAAAAACAGGTAGAATAAAAAAAATCGCCATCGAACCCCATATCCAAGCTGATGGATTCCCCGTCCATGAAATAACTATAAATGATAATAAAGAACAAAAAGCAATGATAATAGGATACACGTAAACCCTGTAAATTTCAGAATAGTTCATGTATTCACTTTTTATTAATTTAACAAAATCCTCTAAACATGAATTATTAATTTCATTCTAATAACTCCTTATATTTCATTATATATTCAGTTATTGCTATCCTGATTATTTTCAGTATTTAAGTGTAATCTTAATGATTTTGCGATGTATCCTCCTAAAAATCCCAATATTGGATTAATAATCATCAGTATTATCACTATGGATGTTACAGATCTAAAAATTAGAATTACAGGTAAATATCCGAATATAGAACCTGCTAAACCTTCATAAAATCCAAATATTGCTTTGTTTGTTTTAGATAAGTATGTTGCAGTGAAACCTCCCACAATATAAATAAGAAATACTAATATGCCCGAACCTGGAATATTTGCCGGTAAAATAAATAGTAAAAAACCAACTAAAAAAATTCCTCCTATTATAGCACTAAGTGTGGAATATCTTTTCATAAAATAACAACTCCGTTTCATACAACCTTTAGAATACTACTCTAATAAGTCATTATATTTCATCAAGTATTCAGTAATTGCTATTCCAATAAGATTTAATTATATATGAACCAATAATAAAGTACAGAAACGATAATAAATAAAATTAAAGAAAAAATTAAATTGTTAATAGATAAGCAAATCGAAATTACATTATCCGATGAGTATTATCGTACCAAGTT
Organism: Methanobacterium spitsbergense; assembly: GCF_019931065.1. Taxonomy (NCBI): domain Archaea; kingdom Methanobacteriati; phylum Methanobacteriota; class Methanobacteria; order Methanobacteriales; family Methanobacteriaceae; genus Methanobacterium; species Methanobacterium spitsbergense. Next base: position 213,850 of record NZ_JAIOUQ010000007.1, read on the forward strand.
GATAAAAAAATCTGGTGAATTTTTTTTCATGAGTACGATACTATTAATATTAGGAATTTTATTTTTAGGAATTTTTTTAGCTGTTTTAACATATACTGATATTTTTCTCATTTCTAATTTAATATATCAAATTCCTCTCTATTTGTCGATCAGCTATAGCTTGGGATGTATATTGTTGGCAATATTAATCTTTATAAAAGGTTTATACATATTTTTACAGTCTTTTAGCAACATTGGCATTATAGGAGACATACAGACCTCAAAATTAGCAAACATCCAGTCAAAATTGTTGGATAGCAAATATTCAATTAAAAAATAAATTAGGATTCAAATATTATTAATACTTAATTTATTATGTAATACATGGTAAAAAACTCCTGATTTTAGATCTGGATTAACCAAAAAAAGGAAAATTTAGAGAGTTAAAAAATATTAAAATTATCTGCATAATTTTTTAAATTTTCCTCTTATTTCATGGTGTTAACCTACCGCTTTGTCCTGTTGCAAGATTTAATATATAGATTGAGTAGTTTGAGCCAGAATCTTGCTTTTGCCACACAATTCTTGTTCCTGAAATTCTAGGAAATCCCTGGTTTTGTGTTGATGGTAATATTCTGAAATATGTTCCAGTTGCCAGATTTTTATAATAAATAGATTGGTGGCCAAATGAATCCTCCTGCATCCATACTATTCTTGTACCTGAAATAGCAGGGCTATAGATATTTTGATAATCTGATGTTTGTATTACTCTGTAATATGATCCTGTAGCTAAGTTTTTATAATAGATAGATTCATGGCCGTATGAATCATATTGCGTCCAGATAACCCTGGTACCATCTATAGCTGCCACACCCTGGGATTGTGTGGATGTTAATAATCTTCCATACGCTCCAGTGGCCATGTTTTTCACATACATTACGTGGTGTCCGTTTAATTCGTATTGTCTCCAGACGACCCGGGTACCTGAAATCTCAGGATTGAATTGCCTATATGATGATGATTTTACTTTGCCAACATATCCTGTTGCAAAATTTTTATAGTAAATCACATAGTCCTGGGAATTAGTATCTTGGATCCAAACGACCCTGGTACCATCGATAGAAGCATGGGTCTGTTTTCCCATTGAAGTTGTGAATAATCTGCCACTGTATCCAGTTGCAAGGTTTTTATAGTAGATAACTGCACCTTTTGCAGTCATTTGTGTCCAAACTATTCTTGTACCTGAAATATCTGCGTGGTACTGGTCTGTTGCTGCAGGTAGTACTCTGCCACTATGTCCTGTTGCAAGATTTTTATAGTAGACATTATTATATCCTGATGAACTTCTCTGCTCCCAGACTATTCTTGTACCGTCAATGGCAGGGTCACGCTGATCATACATTGCAGTCCCAACATTACTTATTTTAGAAGTGTTTATATGGTTGGTTTTGACTGTTGCAGCTGATGCTGCTCCGCAGAATACAAATGCAACAACTAAAGTTGTTAACAATAAAAGAATCTTCTTTTGCATTTTAATCACCCTCCAATTAATTTTTAATACTGAAATTCCAAAAAAAATTGAGATCTTTAGTTGTTCATTGTATTTTTTGGGTGGAGGTGATTGCACTTCAAAATAAAAAATTGTATGAAGTAGAAAAATTTCACCATATTAAACGGAACTTTTCAAAGTAAATGTAAGTATATAACAAAATTGTATTAGGAATTTTTTTTTTGAAATTTCCTTAACTTAATTTTATTTTTATTTAACTAATTATAATATAATTTACTAATTATTACAAATAGACAGAGATTTATATTATACTTTTTCCATTTATTCAAAATAGTCAGTAAAAAATGTCTTTTGATCCAAAATCTAAATAAAAAATCTTAGCAAAGCTTCTAAAAACTCTAATTCCCATTTTAATTGTTCCATTAATATCGAGCTGAATGTTGTTTGTGCCATGCTATGACCCATTAATAATTATCCACAACCACTGGGTCCATTCCCAATTTTTCCAGAATCATTTATACTTATTATATCAGTTGCTGATGTAGCACCACAAAGTATCAAAGAAAGAAAAGTGAAATAAAAATAAGAGTTATTTTTTTCATCATAATATCAACCCTTCCCATAATAAAATACATATTATTATCATTTATATCCAATTAAAAACTGAATTAATTTATTTTCATTAGTACAATCTGCTAAATCCCAATAATATTCTTTATTATCACCAATCAAATAGAAAATTATAAATTAAATCAATAATAAATGAATTAGTTAATTATTGATCAATTATTATTAATACTAATCTTATAATTATTATGTCATTATTATAAAAATACTCTCTTTTTTAGATATAGATTAACAAAAAAATCCCATTAACTAATGTAGTGACCCTTTGCCAGGCTTTTACTCCATTTAAAGCTTTTTTATCCTTACTTCTATTTCATTAACCATTTTTTATCTCCTCCAATTAATCTTATGTTTGAAGTATTATAAAAATTAATCATTTTTAATAAATTAGTAATACATTAGTTATTTAATAAAAAGAAATAAAAAAAAGTTAGGACATTTCAAATGAAATATATTAAATAAGGTGTTTTAAAATTTAGTAGATAAATAGAAATTTTACAATAAAAATAACTGTGTGTAATAAAAGAAATTAAAATTACTACTCATTCAAATTTAACTGTGGTGTTTAAAGTGCGTATTGTTTATCAGGATACTAAAAAAGGTGTTATTGAAGTTGTTCCAGAAACACTGGATGATTTATGGCACTTATCACATATAATAGAGGAAGGAGACTTAGTTTCATCATTAACTAGCAGAAGGATTCAAGATTCAACTGGTGAAAGATTAAGAAGTGACAGGGGAATTAAAAAAACATTCTTCATGGGTGTAAGGGTTGAAGAAATAAGTTTTCATAAATACACTGGAAAACTCAGGGCCACAGGCACTATAGAACAGGGACCTGAAGATCTGGTTCCATTGGGATCACATCATACACTAGATTTGAAACTTAAAAATTCTGTAAAGATAAAAAAAGAAAGATGGTCTAAATGGAATATTAAACGACTAAAAGATGCAATGAAGGCATCTAAAAAACCATCTGCACTTATTGTTGCCATTGAAGATGATATTGCAGACATTGGTATTATAAGGCAGTATGGGATAGATTATGTGGGTCCTATAATGGGAAGTGTATCTGGGAAGAGAATTGTCCAAAAAAACCGTAAACAGGCAATAAATGACTTTTTTACAGAGTTAGCAGAGACAATTAAAGGATTTAATGATGTACAAGTCATTGTACTTGCAGGACCCGGATTTACAAGGGGTGAATTTTTTGAATTTTTAAACCAGAAATATTCTGATCTTGCCAAAATATCCCTTCTTGAAAGTACAGGAGCTGGAGGAAGAGCAGGCATAGCTGAAGTACTTAAAAAGGGTTTAATTGAAAAAATGGCAACAGAAGGAAGGATAGCACATGAAATTAGATTAGTTGAAGATGTGTTAGAAGAAATAGGTAAATCCTCTAAGATGGTTACATACGGTAAAAAAGAGGTCAAAAAAGCAGCACAATCCGGGGCTATAGAAAATCTGCTTGTTATTGATGAGCTGGTACGTGAAAGGAATATTGAGAATCTCATGGATCAAGTTGAAAACATGGGTGGTAAAGTAATGATAATAAGTAGTGAACACGACGGTGGGAAACAGCTCTCAGCACTTGGTGGTATAGCAGCATTATTGAGATATAGCTTAAATTAATTCACTATCGATGAAGGAAAGGTGTAAATTTGGATATTACTATGATTGACATACTGATACTTTTCTTACTTTCAGCGGTTCTCACCATAATTTTTAAAGAACTGTTTACAAGGTACGGAAGAAACCTATACACATCTATTAGAGGAGGAACACCAAGAGCTGTTGGAATTGCACCATTTTTAATTCTGATTCTATTTTTCCCGGTTCCAGGCAACTATCTAATTGCAACGATAGGAATATTTGCATTTATAGATGATCTTATTGGCAGAAAACGGATTAAAGAATTAAAAATAGAAATTGGTCAACTTTCAAGGGGCATTGGAATGTTAATGGTAATGATTATAGGTTATTTCTATTTCGGCCCCGTATCAATACTCATAGCTCTTATGATACAACCTTTAAACATAGCAGACATGCAACCTGGCTCAGCTTGTTCAACAATTATATTAATGTGTTTAACTGTCCTCATTGCAATTTTCGCACTTACATCAACCATCTATTATCCTGTGCTCCTTTTGCTTGCAGTATGTATTGGTTACGCACCATTGGATTATAAAGGAAAGATTATGATGGGTGAAATAGGTAATCATTCATTTGCAGTGGGTTTAGGTATATCTTTTGCATTTTTAGGTAGCATTATTGGGAATTTAACTGGAACAGGAGTATATGGGACACTTATCATCACCATCATTTTAATTTTAGTTACAGTGATGCTAATTGCATTTATACGCAGAAAAAATCTGAATCAATTCTTAAAAAAGAATTTAAATATAAAAAATCCCAATTATGGGGATTATTTCATGGATGTTTTAACTGGAGGAGGATTAGGTGATCTTCTACGCAGACTTATCCTGAAAAAAAGAGTTATAACTATAAAAAATAGGTTTTTAATACATATAGGATTTAGAAGACTCGTGTACAATCCATATTCCATCTAAATTTTTCTATGTTTTAGTATTATCAGAAAATCATTTTTAATTCTATAGTTACAACACAATTTAATCATATTAATGCCCAATTTAAACTAAGTTAAACACCATAAAACAATTAATTCCTGACCACAACATTGGATAGTTGTTGATCTATCTTTTTATCTAAACAATAAGATGTCAGATATGTATTAGTTAAAGATTATATTTTTAAGTTCAGATATTAGATTTTCAAGCCATTATGTTGACGTGATTGGAAAATGCAAAATATTTTAAGAAAACTTAAATATAACAATAAAAAGTAATTGATTATCTAGAGGTAATTATAAAGTTTGTTGATAGCCCTATTTTCATTAAAATAAAATTCTAATATATTTCATCAAATTCTAATGAATTCGTAACGAAGTTTTAAGATTATTTATAATAGGTGATTTAATATGAAGGCATTATTCGTAGTTACAGGTAGAGGAATAGGCGGAGATGCTGTTATAGCCATTAACATTGCAAAGGCTTTATCGAAGTATGATTTCCAAAGTGAATTTGCACTCGACCACACTGCACCAGGTTTACTATTTAAAAAGAAAGGAATTGAATGGCATAAAACCAGCATTCCACAAGCAGGAGGACATGCCGCAACCAAAAAAACACTTGTAAATGCAGGATTTAAGACAGGGAAGGCTGTGATTGAAACTGCGAAAATGTTCAGGAAGATCAATCCAGACATAGTTGTGGGAGTTATAGGGGGAGGTGCGGTTGTAGGATGTTTAACAGCCAAACTTACCAACATACCATCCATAGGTATTCTGAATACACCTACTGATGCAAAAGTCTGTACAAAAATAACAACCACAGTAGCACTTCCAGAATCCAATCTCTTCCAAACTGAGTTGCAAAATAAAAATATAAATAAAGCATATTCTCCTGTAGATCCAGAAATAATAGTTGGAAATAGAGAAAATGCATTGAAAAATATGCCTGATGCCTTTGATGAAAACTTACCAACCATACTCTTATCATCGGGTTCAACAATCTTTGAAAAAATGGCAGTTGCAGCTTCAAAATTGGGTAAAAGTGGGATAAAAGCGAACATAATACTGGTTGGTGAACCTCTTGAAGAAGAGTACAATAAGTATTTTGATAACAAAATTGATAACAACAAACTTATCTATCTCGGATACATTAACTGGATAAACGATCTTTATAAGATCGTTGATATTGCAGTGGTTACTGACGATGGTATGATGATACATGAGGCCATGACATGGGGCATACCTGTTATAGCCCTCCTTAAAGTGAAATATGGTCGTTATCATAATCTCGCAGCAGTTTTTGAAGGAGCAGTACTTGAAAGTGAACTGGAAAATTTGGAAGATGTTCTTGGCGATGCATTTGCAAACATGGACAAGATGAAGGATAATGCTGTAAAATATGGTGAAGAAGTTCTAAAATCATCTGACAAGATTGCCAGAATAATATGTACTCGTGCAAAAAAGAAATAACCTTTTTTTTCTCAAGTAATATATATACTCTATGAAAAGTAATAGAATGGCAAAATAAAAATGGAGGTGTTTTATGTTTAGCGTACCTATATTAAAAGGACTGGCCATAGGAAAAATAGGATTTTTGGGAAAACTTGGATTAATAGGGCTTTTTGGAATATTGGTCCTTGTAATAGTTGTAATAATTGTTATTGCAGTCATAGCATTTTTCTTGCTAAAAAGAATGAATAAAAAATAAAAAAACTATTAATCTATTTTTTTTTATGGGATATGGCTATTTTATTCTCTAAAACATGGTATACAAACAATTTGTCCATTTTTTACTCTGGATCTGTGTTCTGAAACCATTTCACCACATTGTGAACATTTGAGTGATGTAAAAATTCTTGCTTTTTCGGGTATATCCACTTTAACATGCTCTATATGGAACATTTCATTGTATGGAATTTCAAGAATCTCATTGGAAACTTCATTGATCATTTCCTTTAAATCTGCCTTTTCAAGTTCGTTTGCAATTCCAGAATTTACTTTGGATCTTAATTTACCAAGTTTGGGGGCCAAAGTATCTACACTGAATGAATCCATTAAAGATACTCTGACTACATCGTTGGTTGTCCTGTTAATGAATGTATAAACCTGTTTACCATGGTCCATAAATAATAAGTTACCTTTACCAAATGTGCAACCTGTGATTACCTGTACAGCATCAACTGCACAACTGTCATTTTCAACAATGGCAATAATCTCTTCTTCTTGTGATATATTAGATTTAAGTTCATTTAACCCTGCTTCAGAAGCTTTATATCCAATGGCAGAACCTGGACAAACATGGCCATGGAACTCTGTTACTTCACTGAATGGTTTTAAAGCTATTCTATTTTTATTATTTTTAAAAGAATCATTTTCAGACATTTGATCACCTTGGTATCTAATTCAAAATAATATTTTATCCAAACTTGGAGAAGAATCTCATTAATTTGTATACAGCATCTGTTGATGGATGAGCTTCAACAAAATCATCGAAATCATACGTTTTTTTACCATCCCTCATAAATTTGGAAGTGTAAGCCAACACAGTACGGGAGGATGGAGATATAGAAGAAACACCTTTAATATCTCCCTTTTCAGCATCGACAACAGCCTTTGTTATTCCTGTTTCTCTATCAAGAACATTCCAAAAGGCGCCAGGACCAGCTGATCCGGGTATATGGCCCTCAACTCCATTTTCGTTTGAATTTATATAACTCACATCATAGTATAATGATATGGAAGAAGGAATAAATCTGTAATCCACTTGAGCAGCAATTCCACATGCATTACGAGCAGCAACAACACCCTCCATTCTAGCCACAGGAGTAGTTCCTATACCTCCGACAACATCCCCTGCAGCATAAATATTGGGGTGACTTGTTTCCATCCTTTTATTTACAATTATTTCTCCCCTTTTTCCTGTTTCAACTAGTTCTTTTACAAGTTCAGAGTTTGGGATCATACCCACTGCCAGAAGAACATCTCCATCCAAGCGTCCTGATTTTGTTAAAACACCATCGGGATAAATTTCAGTTGCAGTAAGATTTTCATGTATTTCTACTCCTTTAAGGAGTTTTTTAACAATATAATCTTTAATATCTTGGTCAACTTGTTTCAAGAAACTCCCACGGGATAATATATGGACTTCAGAGCCCATTGCAGAGAAAATACCTGCAAATTCTGTTGCTATAGTCCCGCTTCCAATAATGATCAATTTTCTGGGAACATCTTTGTAATCTAACACATCTTTATATATTTTGGCATATTTTGCTCCCTTTATTGGTGGAATAAATGCATATGAACCCGTTGCGATGATCAATTTATCGTAGGGGTATTCTTTACTATCAACAGATACTAGTCCTTCCTTTATATCGGCATTACCATAAACAATATTAACTCCTGCTTTTTTTGTTTCAGAAGTAAGAACTCTCCTTATTTTCCCTGTAGTATTTATTATTCCTTCTGCTACCTTTTCAAAGTCTATTTTGAAGTTTGAATTTGTGATCTCCATTTGATTAAATTTCTGGGCATTTTTTATAAATCTAGCAACATCATTAAGGCCGCATACCACCATACATCCGGTGTTAAGGCATTTTCCCCCAATTTTATCCATTTCTATTAGGGTAACGTTTTCACCTATTGTAGCTGCTTCAATGGCAGCTGTTCTACCTGCTGATCCTCCGCCAACTATTACCACATTCATATTCTCCCTCCAGAACATATTGTTTATATGGTTAAAGCACATAATAAAACTATTAAATTTAAATAGAATATTTAAATTTTATTCAGTATTCTAAATTTAATTTGTTTAAATTAAGATTTAGAAATGGGATTATTGTAGATCAAATTAACAGAGGAGATTGATATGTGTATTGCAGCACCAGCACAAATAGTTGATATCACAGATAACGTGGCAACAGTTGACTTTGGCGGAGTAAGGCAACAAGCCAAATTAGACTTAGTTGGAGACTTGGATATAGGCAGATATGTCTTGGTACATTCAGGATATGCTATAGAAGTTTTATCAGATCAAGAAGCTAAAGAATCACTCGAAGCATGGGATGAACTCTTAAAAGTTCTAGATGAAGAAGATAAAGAGTTAGCAAAAGGAACTTAATCAATTTTGATTCCTTAATCCTATTTTTTTTATTTTAAAAGTAGTATACTAAATATTATTTTTTTTTTATTCTATAAATTTTTTAGATTAACTAAATTTCATATTCCATTTAACGAAAAATTAATAATTCCAGGTATAATTCTTGTATATTTAAAATTAATTATAAGTTGAATAAAGAGATTTTCAGTAGATTGATACTCTTTTAACACCAGGAATATTCAAAAATTCATTTATAAGTTCTCCTTGAATAGGTTTTTCTGTTATTATTGTTAATCTGGGGTTTTCTTCAAGTTCGGGGTCTCCAGCGTGTGCTTGTCTTATACTGATTCCTTCTCTTGATATGAGTTCGGTTGATCTAGCAAGTATTCCGGAATTTCCAGCTTCTGCTTCAATTTCCACAACACCAAATCCAAGATTCTTTGCAATGTTTTTCAACAAAGTTCCTGCGGGAAATATATTCTGAAATATTCCAGATAACTGGGGATCTGCAAGTATGACATCAACAGTTGACTTTATGGCTCTTCTATCAACGTTGACTGATCTAGCAAGGGCAACATCGCTTATCTCCACGTCTCCACAATATATTTTACCTTTATCTCCTACTCTCAATCCTAGTTCAACTATTTTCCTTGCTACAGCCATACGTGCAGGGAATTTATCAAAGTTATGTTTTATTCTGTCCCACATTGTCTCACAATTAATTTGTATAATACTTTAACCTATATAAATATATGTACATATTTGTACTCTAAAGCTTTAAATAGTACTTTGTTGTATAGTTATTTATAGTAATATAAGGTGACAACTATGATAGGCAGTGAATGTTTTTGGCGAATATAATATAAAAATAAACGAACCTAAAAGTATGGATCTTAATTTTGATTCTCCTTTTGAATTATTCAAGAATTTATACTCAAATTATTCCAGTACATTTCTATTGGAATCAATGGAAAGTGATAGTGGACTTGCAAGATTTTCAGTTTTAGGATTTAAACCATCAGCCATATTAAGGGCACGGGGAAACATCCTTGAAATAGAAAAGGATGGACAAATAGACGAAATAGAGATTGGAAACCCCTTTGATGAAATAAGAAAACTTACCTCCAATGCAACAGGTAAAAAAGGATTTAGAGGAGGTTTGGTAGGATATGTTTCCTACGAGGCTGCAAGACACTTCCAACCAATCCCGCTACAGCAAGGTGAAAAACCAGATTTTGAGTTTGGGCTGTTTTTGGATGGGATAATATTCGACAGAATACGAAATAAATGTGAATACGTAACTCTGGGTGAAAACAGATTAGAAGAAATTGAAAATATTTCAAAGCAAGAATACGAAATAGAGGGTTTACAATACAGGGAAAAAAATCATCACTTCTCAAGGCAGGAATTTGAATCGATGGTTTTAGAAGTAAAAGAAAGAATAAAAGCAGGTGAAATATTCCAGGGTGTAATATCAAATGCACGGGAATATGAATTAAAAGGGAATAAATTATCTTTCTATGACAGCCTCAGAAGAATAAATCCCTCACCATACATGTACCATCTAAAACTTGGAGAAAACGAAATAATTGGTTCAAGTCCTGAAATGCTGGTGAGAGTGGAGAATAGAATGGTTGAGACGTTTCCAATAGCTGGGACCAGAAAGAGGGGAAAAACATTAATTGAAGATGAGAAACTCAAAAAAGAACTCCTTCAAGATGATAAAGAAAGAGCAGAACATCTGATGCTGGTTGATCTTGCTAGAAATGATGTAGGGAAGGTAAGTGAATTTGGAACTGTAATGGTACCAGAGTATATGGGCGTGAAAAAATTCTCCCATGTACAACATATTGTATCGCGTGTTCAGGGAAAGCTTAGAAGAGATAAAACTGCGGTAGATGCTTTTGAAGCAATGTTTCCGGCTGGAACACTCAGTGGTGCCCCTAAAATAAGGGCTATGGAAATTATTGATGAACTGGAAAACTTACCCAGGGGTCCATACGCAGGAGCAGTAGGATATTTCTCTTTAAACGGAAATGCAGATTTTGCAATAACCATAAGGACAATGGTATGTGAAGGAAACAATGCCAAAATACAGGCAGGTGCAGGAATAGTACATGATTCCATACCTGAAGAGGAATACATTGAATGTGAAAACAAAGCAGGAGCTTTAATAAGTGCACTTAATGATGCAAGTCATGAAAATTTAGAATCAGAAAACACCTCTAGCAAAAGGAGGCAAATTAAATGATATTGATCATTGACAACTACGATTCATTTACTTATAACTTATTCCAGATGGTTGGAGAAATTTATAGTGATATAGTAGTTAAAAGAAACGATGAAATAACAGTAGAACAGATAAAAATCCTTAAACCTCAGGGAATAATAATTTCACCTGGTCCTGGTACTCCTGAAAACAGCAGGGACTTTGGAATATCAATGAATGTAATTAAAGAACTGGGATCTGAAATACCAATCTTGGGAGTATGCCTGGGACATCAGGGGATATTTGTGGCATTTGGTGGTGAAATCACACGAAATGAACCTGTTCATGGTAAACAGAGTAATATATTCCATACTGAAGATGGGATTTTCAAAGGAGTTGAAAATCCACTTCCTGCTGCAAGGTACCACTCATTATTCTGCAAAGATGAAACAAAACCAGAATGCATGGAAATTATTGCAAGAACCAACGATGGCATGATAATGGGAATTAAACACCGAGATAAACCTATTTTTGGTCTTCAATTCCACCCGGAATCCATTGGGACATCACAAGGTATGAAATTACTAGAAAACTTTGTGGAGATCCTTGTATGAACACTCAAAATAACAGGGTACAATTTGAGGACATAATAAAATATAGAAGGCAAGATCTTCAAAGAGAAATGGAATTAAAACCATTAAATATACTTAAAGATGAAATTGAATCTTACAGATTATCTAAGAACACAAATCCTGATTCAAATACTCAAACAGATGTTAAAGATCTTAAACAATCGCTGGATCAAGGTAACGATGTTGCTGTTATATGTGAATTTAAACCAGCTTCACCATCAATGGGAGATATATCAAATTCTAATCTTGAGAATGCACTGGAAATATTTGAAAAATCGGGTGCATCTGCAGTATCAATTCTAACAGAAAATCGGCACTTCAAGGGAAGTTTAGATAATCTTAGATCAGCTTATAACTTAACAAAACTTCCAATTATAAGAAAGGACTTCCTAATTAATGAGTATCAAATATATCAAGCAAAAATTGAAGGTGCAAGTTCAGTACTGTTGATGAATAATATTTATCCAGATCTTGAGAAGGGAATTTCAATTTGCAGAGAACTTGATATGAACCCTCTTGTTGAATGTAAAAACAAAGAGGAAATATTTCATTCTTTGAAGGTTGGTGCAGATATTATTGGTATAAACAATAGAAACTTCGATGATTTCAATGTCAACCTGAAAACAACTGCAAAACTTGCCAAATATGTGCCTTCAGATGTTATTTTAGTATCAGAAAGCGGAATTAAAGGTCCCAAAGATGCTAATTATCTATCAAGTTTTGGGGTTGATGCGCTTCTTATAGGGACATCTATAATGGGTGTCAAGGGATATGATGGCATGTTAAACGCAGCAACCAATATAATAAGTTCTGTGAAAGGATCAAGGATTGTTAGAAATGAAGATTAAAATCTGTGGTATCACGCGGTTTGAAGATGTTTCTAAGTGTGAAGAATCTGGAGCCAATCTTATTGGATTTATTAACATTAAACGATCCAAGAGATTTGTAACGCTACAAGAGATCAAAACTTTGGTTTCCAGTATGAAGGATAAAAATAAGGCAGTTCTTGTATTGGAACCCGATAATCCTGAAGAAGTTATAATGAAAATGAAAAAAACAGGGATAAGAATTGTTCAACTACATTCTCTTTCAAAAAACCAAATAAAATATTTAAAATGGATAGAAGGTTTTCAAAGAACACTCCTTGAAAGAAATATCACTGTTATACGGGCTATTGGAATATCTAATGAATCACTGGAAATGAAGGATGATGAGCTCAAATTTTCCAGTTCTAAAGTAAAAGAGATAGAAAACTTTGCGAAAATATGCGATGCATTACTTTTTGATTACCAAGTTAAAGGGAAAAGCGGAGGTACAGGACTCCAAATTCCTACAAAAATGGTATTAAAAGCTGTTAAAATTTCTAAAAATGTCAATCATGATATAAAAATATTCTTAGCTGGCGGAATGAACTCAGAAAGAATTAAAAATGATATAGAATTACAAGAAAATGTTTTGGATTATTTTGATGTAAATTCAGGGGTTGAAGATAAACCCGGAATTAAAAATCCAGAACTTGTGGATGAATTAATGGAAATAAGAGCTAAAATTTGATTAACAAATCTAATTTATAATTTAAGAATACAGTATAAGGATGTGATTTCTATGATAACAAATGGTAAATTTGGGAAATACGGTGGAACATTTGTGCCAGAACTCATAATTCCAGCACTTGAAGAACTGGAAGAGGCTTTTTTAAGGTACAAGGATGATGAAAAATTCAAAGAGGAACTTGAATTTTATCTTAAAGAATTTGCAGGAAGACCCACTTCTCTATATTTAGCAAAAAACCTATCAAAAAAGTTTGGATGTAAAATATATTTGAAGAGAGAGGACATGCTCCATACAGGGGCCCATAAAATAAACAATACTCTAGGACAGGGGCTTTTAGCTAAATATATGGGTAAAAAGCGTTTGATAGCAGAAACTGGTGCTGGGCAACATGGAATTGCAACTGCAGTTGTTGGAGCAATGCTCTCTATTCCAAGTGAAATTTACATGGGAAGTGAAGATATTGAAAGACAGAAACTCAATGTTTTCAGAATGGAATTATCTGGAGGCAATGTTATACCGGTTGAATCAGGTTCAAAAACTCTTAAAGATGCTATAAATGAAGCTTTCAGAGATTGGATCACAAATATTGAAACAACGCATTACCTCATTGGCTCAACAATGGGACCGCATCCTTACCCAACAATGGTTAAACATTTCCAGAGTGTGATTGGTAAAGAAGCAAGAAGACAAATCCTTGAAAAAGAAGAAAAACTTCCTGATGCAGTTATTGCATGTGTAGGTGGCGGAAGTAATGCAATGGGCATATTTTCAGGGTTCGTGGATGATGAAAATGTTTCTCTCATAGGTGTTGAAGGTGGCGGCGACGGTGTAGAAACAAAAAGAACAGGAGCAACACTATGCAAAGGTACAGAAGGAGTACTCCATGGTTCATTATCCTTCGTGCTACAGAATAATGATGGCCAAATATCAGAAGCACATTCTGTTTCTGCAGGACTTGATTATCCTGGAGTTGGTCCAGAGCATGCACATCTCAAAGTAACTGGACGTGCTGACTATGTTGCAGTAACAAATGAAGAAGCTTTAAGAGGATTTGAACTGCTTTCAAGATACGAAGGAATAATACCTGCACTAGAAAGTTCCCATGCAGTAGCATACGCTGAAAAATATGCTAAAATCGAAGAAACCAAGGGAAAAACTATTATTATTAATCTTTCAGGCAGGGGTGACAAGGATATGTTCTTAGTTGCTAAGGAAATGGGAGTGGAAATATGAAATTTAATAAAAATGAGTGTGACTGTAACAATAAGGTACAGAGTTATTCAGACATGTTTCATGAACTGAAAAATAAGGGAGAGGGTGCATTCATACCATTTGCAGTTGCAGGTGATCCTGACTTTGATTCATCCATTGAAATTGTTAAAAAGTACGTTGATAACGGAGCAGATGCACTTGAAATAGGATTTCCATTCAGCGATCCTGTTGCTGATGGACCAAGTGTTCAAGCTGCGGATATAAGGTCTTTGAATTCTGGAATGACAACTGAAAAATGTTTTGAATTTATTAGAAGAATAAGGAAATTTACAGACATTCCAATAGGTTTATTGGTATACTACAATCTCATCTACAAAATGGGAATAGAAGAATTCTATAAAAATGCCAGTATAAGTGGTGTTAATGGTATTTTAGCAGCAGATTTACCTCCCGAAGAGGCTGAAGAAGTTATTGTAGCGGCACATAAAAATAATATAGATCAGATATTCATGGTTGCCCAAACAACTAGCAATGAAAGATTAGCTAAAATAGTTAAATTGTGTTCTGGATTTTTGTACGTTGTAGCAGTTATGGGAGTTACTGGTGCAAGATCAGATATTAAAAAAAGTACTGTGGACCTTATTAAACGTGTTAGGAACCATACAGATCTTCCATTGGCGGTAGGATTTGGAATTTCAAAGCCTGAACATGTTAAAGATGTGATAAAATCGGGTTCAGATGGGGCAATTGTTGCAAGTGCTATAATTGATATTATAACCGAAAATCAGGATAATATGGATCTTGCCAAAGATAAGATAGGTAAATTCTGTCGCGAATTAAAGGAATCAACTATTAAATAAAAATTCTGCATAAAATCTTATTGAAGGATAGTGGAATAGATGATTGAGAAATGTATTACTAAAGTTGTGTCAAACACCAATTTGGGCGAGTATGAAGCGTATAATTGTATGTTAGAAATGGTGAGTGGAGAAGCTGAAGAAATACAATCCGCTGCTTTTTTAACAGCACTATCAATAAAGGGAGAATCTGCAGAAGAAATTACAGGTTTTGTCAAAGCCATGAGAAGTGTTTGCATAGAAATATCGCCTAGATTAGATTGTCCACTGGTAGATACATGTGGAACTGGTGGAGACATATTTAAAACCTTCAATGTTAGCACTACCTCTGCTATAATTGCGGCTTCGGCAGGTGTTGCAATTGCAAAACATGGAAACAGAAGCATAACAAGTAAATGCGGGGGAGCAGATATTCTCGAAGCTCTGGGAGTTAACATTAATTGTAATGCTGCAGAAGTTGAACTGTGCCTTGAAAATGCAGGAATGGGGTTCATGTTTGCTCCTAACTTCCATCCTGCAATGAAAAAAATGATGCCAATTAGAAAGAAGCTTGGTATTAGAACTGTCTTTAACATTTTAGGTCCTTTAACATCGCCTGCAAATGCAGATATACAGTTGTTAGGCGTATTTGACCCGGAATATGTTGATATAATTGCACAAGTACTTAAAAATCTTGGTGTGAAGCGTGCTATGGTTGTGCATGGTTATGATGAAAATGATGAGCCTGCGATGGATGAAATTTCAACAATTGGAAAGACTAGAGTTGCCTTTTTAGAAAAAGGCCATATAAAAGTTGAAGAAATTTATCCCGAAGACTTTGGTTTAAAAAGATGCAACCCTAAATTTATTAAAGCTCCGGAAACAATTGAAGAAAATCTAGAAGTAGTTAAATCAGTTTTGAATGGCAAAAATAGTTCAAATGAAGATAATGCACGGCTTGAAATTTGTCTTGTTAATACTGCAGCCATTTTATTTTTAGCTGGAAAAGCCAAAAACCTAGAAGAAGGGGTTAAAATAGCAATGAATTCTATTGAATCTGGAATGGCATTAGAAAAACTATTAAAATTGATTGATGTAAGTAACTCTTGAATTTATGTATCAATCAAAATATCATAGTAATTAGAAATAAAGCTATATATTCAATTTAAGATTGAATTTGCCTTAATAAGTCTAAATAAAAATTTATGTTATATTGAAAGTTAAAATACTTGTATTTTGATTTACAAATAAAAAAATAAGGAAAAATGGGGTAAAAAAATGGGGTAATTAATACTTACCTATTTACCTAATTCTAACAATTGCTCCAATTCAACTATTTTTTTTACTCAAATATAAATTTTTTGAAATAATTTAGATAGTTTTTAGGTTTACAATTTTACAAAGATATTCTTTGATTTGTGATCAAAAATTAGTATTTAAAATTTTAATGGGCCCGCTGGGATTCGAACCCAGGACCTCACGGTTATCAGCCGTGCGCTCTACCGCCTGAGCCACGGGCCCCTCTATTATAAAAAGGGGTTTTTGTACTATAATCAAAATAGTCCAAAGGAATATGCGGGTAGATTCAAGATTTAAACTTCATCATATATATCCTTTTCTCTAAATTTAATTTTCAAGGAATTTATGAAGCATTAATCCTATCATTATTAATAAGATTCACTGAGAACTTTAATCAGTTCATTCAAACATTTTTCGAAATCATCATTTTCAAGTAAAGTTAAGTGAGATCCGTAGATTACTGAATATGCTACCATAGACATTCTTAGTATATTCATATATTCAGTGATGCTTTCCAAATTATCCAATTTACGCTCTCTAAATTTATCAGATTTTCGTCTTTGAATGATATTCTCGTAAGATGATTCAACTACAATTATTATATCTGGAGAAATTATTCCAATTGGAAGAGATATGATATAACCAATATTAGATCGGTCCACACCATGGAGATCAACAAGTATCTTATTGGAAGATACTTGCATGTCCTTAATTTTGATTGCTGCAGTTTTCCAGAGGTATTCTTGGACTTCAATACTCAGATTGAACATTTCATCCCGGTTTGTAGCAAGATTTCGAGACTTGGCCACATCCAGCATTAACTCTCCATAGTTCACATATCTATATCCAAGAACCCCTGCTGCGCTTATGCAGAGTGATGTTTTACCAACACCGGGAACACCAACAATGGCTGCGATGTTCCAATGGATCATTTTTATTTGTTTACCATGTCGCAGATTGCATCAGCCATCATGTGTCCTTCGACAATAATTTCTGCCTTATCTATTTCATCAAGACCTTCTGCAGCGGTTCTTGCCTGCATGGCCATATTTGCTGCGCTCATGCATCCTGGGTTAGTAGGTGTAATTGTAATCTTAGCTGTTTTTGCTTCTTCATCAACTTCAATTCCGGTTACAAGTCCCATTTCAACAATGCTGACTCCCATGTGGGGATCTGCCACTGATGAAAGTGCTGTTCTTAATTTTTCTACTAGTTCTTCTGACATTTTATCCCTCGAAAATTTATTTATACTTTTAACATTCAATTTCAATGATATATTACAGAATAAACGTACATTATAAATATATATTTTTGTTACACATTTATTCAACATAAAATAAAGTATTTCTATTTTTTCACATTTATGCTATTTATACTTTGTACAATCCATATGTTATAAAATTTATAAAATTAATGGTTATAGATCTAACTATTTAACTCTGTGCCTAACACGGACACCAACACCTTTGGTTGATTTTATCATTTCTTCACCACTTAATACAGCTTTACCAACTCCCACCACATCGTTGTCTCTTAAGATTACAACTTCATCTTTGGGTATTATATTGGGGTCTGCATTAATTACACCGGGATTGAAGAGTGTATTCGTTTTCATATCAAAATCAATTTCCACCCAGTTTACACCAATTTCCTTTAATTTCTCACCGCCTTTTAAATTAAGCGAATATAAACCGGTTTCAAAGGATAATGTGGCTAATTGTTCTTTTTCATATAACATTCTCCTGGTGAATCTTCCAACAGCTTTGGTTCCTTCGGGAATTAATAAATCTGCTTTGGAGGTTCTAAACTGGTATCTTGCAATGGATCTGAATCCTTTTAATCGTTTTTCTTTGGTTTTAACCCGGGGATATTTTTTAACTTCCATTTTAAGATTATCCATAGAATCCCATGATGTTGTTCTCCCATCATTGCAGGTGTATACTGCATCATCCAAATATGCTTCGCACACATCTTTGTAACCACCAGAAACATGGGCTATAACATTTTTTCCTGCTACATAATTTTTTAAACATTCTCCTGTTACGTCTATTTCTTCCTTTGACCAGTCTCCTGTTGTTGATGTATCATATGATTGTATAGGATATGTACGTTCCATTTCACGGGGACAAACACCAAACGGAGAGGTTAAAATAGCTTCCTGAATATTTTTTGTTGCTCTCATAAAAATGGTGTGGGATTTAGACGAAGAATAGGGTTTTCGCATACTGCATGGTAATACAACAACTACATCTCCAACTGGTTGGAGCAAGTTCATTCTTTCTCTCCATCTAACTGCTTCTGGTCTATAAAGTGATTCATCTGTAATACATGGGATTTTCATAAGATTTCCTCAATTTTAAAGAAATATTTTTAGAATAAATATAACTTAATTATGTTGTTACTTTTAATTTTCATTATAAATCAATTCTATTATTTTTACGATATATTATAATTCTGGAATAAAAAAAATTAGTTAAAATATTAAGAAATGAGCTTATATGTTATGATTTTGAAAGATTTACCATATTATTAGATTGCATTTCCAGTTCACCTTCATCAATAAGTTTTTGAACCACTATTTCAATGCGCTTTGCTGTTGCTCCTCGAGTTACTTTGATTCCAAATAGTCTGGAGGTTTGTCTTACTATTTCGTCCATTGGTGATGCATATTGAGTTTTGATAACAATTTTTGCTGCTTCAGCAATTTCATCATCACATATCAGATTTATTTTTGCAGGTGGATCTCCAGAGCGGCGACGTACAATTATGGGACGATTATTAGGGTATAAAAATTCATCTTTAACTGTCACAACTCCATTTTCCTGTGCTTGCATTATGCCTTCCATTATGGCATCTTGAATTCTTTTCCCTGCTCTTTTAAGCCCCCATGCTATCCTTATACGTCTTACAACTTCGCTTATATGAACTGGTCCTTCAACATCAACTATTTGACACACCACATTTGCAAGTTCAGAATTTGATTTTTCATGTATCTGGCCACTTATAGGGATTCCAAGTTCTACACAAGTAGTATAATCCTTAACAGGATCGGGGTCTTCCATGGAATCATTATTATCAATTAGGTTTTCAGCTACTTCTCGATTTTCATTCAATGTGTCTTCTGATATTTCATTTACTTTGTTGTAGGTTTCATCAAAAACTGGTAATTCATTGGATAGCTCATTGATTATTGTTGTTGGTTTCTTTTGATCAGGAATATTCTTTTCATATGCTGGTTCATATTCTTCTGATAACCTATCTTCAAGCGAGACCTCAGATTTTTCATCAACATTACTCACAATGGGTTTCAGATTCTTAGCATTCTCAACAGCTTTTAAAAGTCTTTTTTCTGATTCAGCACGATTTCTGTACCAATCTGTGGACCATACTCTGTATATATGCCATCCTAATCCCTCAAGTATCTGCTGGCGGAGTCTGTCCCTATCCCTTGAAACAGGTGAACTATGATAACTTTCTCCATCACATTCAATTCCAAGTAAATATCTCCCATTATCAGAAGGATCTAAAACTGCAAGATCTATTCTGAAACCTGCACAACCAACCTGTTTATGAACATCATATTTGTGTGCTTTTAAAAACTGGAAGAGTGAATCTTCGAATGCAGTTTCAGTATCTTCTCCTGATTGATAAGTGCTTTCCAGTCTTTTAGTTTCCGAATATTTAAGGAATGATTTCAGTGCCCTGAGTCCAAAGGCAGCATTTTCATTCAAATTCATTTCTGAGTGTCTGAAATTTGAGAATACAATGCATTTTTCCCGTGCACGTGTAATTAAAACATTTAAACGTCTTTCACCGCCCTCTCTATTTAAAGGCCCGAAGTTTAAACTCAAATGTCCATTTTCATCTTTCCCATACCCTACACTAATAAATATTACATCTCTTTCATCACCTTGAATTGTTTCAAGATTTTTAACAAAGAAATGTTCGTCCATATCACTTGAAAAATACTTTTCGAGTTTAGGATGTTTTCTAAGGTAAAGTTCAACTTCTTCAAGAATTGCTTGCTGTTGTTTAATATTGAAAGTTCCTATACCTAGGCTCTTACTTTCACCATACTTTTTGTAGTGATCACCTGCAGCTTCAACAACCCTTCTTGCTTCTTGTCTATTAGATGAACTTCTTCCTCGATCATATACTGTATCTTCCATATACTCAAACTTCAAACCAAGGGTAGTTGTTTCATGACATGGTGAAGGATAAATCAATAAATTATTATCATAGAATTCTTGATTTGATAAAGCTATGAGTGATTCATGTCTGCTTCTGTAGTGCCACCTCAACATTTTTGTAGGAAATCTTCCCTTACAGAGATGGAGTATACTTTCCATATCTGAAAGCGATGCAATTTCATAATCTTCATTTTCATCTGTCTCTAACATTATATCAAAAAATGATGTTGGTGGCAGCTGACGAGTATCACCCATTACAACGGCTTGATTGGCTCTTAAAAATGCTCCAAGAGCATCTTCGGGTTTTACTTGACTTGCTTCATCAAAAATCACTACATCGAAGCGCAGATCCTGCGAATTCTTTGGATCAATGAACTGTGCAACAGAAAGAGGACTCATCATAAAGCAGGGTTTAATCCTCTGTATTAGTCCACCTGCATTGGATAAAAGTTTCCTAATGGGCATGTGCCCCCTTTTCCTGTTGAATTCACTTAAAAGAATTCCTAATTCAGAATTACGAGAAGCAACACTATTTATTTGGGGTCTATGTCCAGATATTATATTGGCTATTCTTCTTCGGTTAAGGGAAATAACATTCCTGTCAAGATCAATGAACCTGCTGATCTTGCGCTCGTGAATTTCCCCAATGAAATTGGCTAGAACAGGATTGTTTAGGAAAGCATTTCTCAGAAGATCGTCTGCAAAGTTGGCCTTTAAACAGGGAATTATATCTTCAATTTCAATTTTATCTGCTTTTATCAGTTCTATTATAGGATTAACAATCTCACTAGGTTTTTCAGCTAAAATTGCTGTTAATTGAGACCATTTTTGTAGAAGTGGCATTCCTTTTTGGTAATCTTCCATTTTAGATTCTAATGCATGGAATTGGACCAATCTTGATTTGCGTCCAAACACCAGTTCTTCATCTATTTTAATATACTTTTTAATTTCATTGTAAACATTTAGAAATTTATTATAGTCCTTGGAAAGTTTTTGAATAGAACCATTGATCTTAGCGGAATCTGGTTCATTTGTAATTATATCAAAGGTTCTTTCTGTTATTTTACCCGTTTTTAATAGTTTTTTAAGAGTCAATACCCATTCAGCAAGTTCTTTTATTTTTTCAAGATCTGTTTTATGTCCCTTCCACTCTTTTCCAAATACTTCTCTAGCTTCAGCATCAAGTTCATCTATCTTTTTAAGAATTTGCTGACATTCTTTCAACGATTCCAGATCGCTAATTATAATCTGGTCTTCTTCAGGAACAGTATCATTGTAAAGTTGTGCAATTTTGTCTTTGGATTTTTTATATCTGCCTCTAAATGTTTTTAGGAATTTTGTAGAGGTTTCCATGTATTCATCAATCAAATGTTGGATATCTGTATTTAAAACTCCATTTTTAAACCTTTTTTTAAGTTTTTCATTGTTGGAGTTAAAAACGTCTAGTAAATCTATAATCTTAATAATGTCGCTTCTTCCAATTTCCCAGAGTGGATTGTTAAGTACTTCTGGGTCTGTTGTGACAGGTGAAGCAATTAAAACAGCTATTTTAATTGAATTATCCATTTCGCTTTTATTTAATGGTTTTCTGATACCTGTCAATTCCACCAGTTCGTAGAGATCAGCTTCAACATCGTTCAATGTTGAAACACAATTTTTTAGAAGTTCGATAATATCTTCCTTATCTGTTGGAAGAATGGTTCCTGGTTCTGTATTGTACCATGGATTTTTTGAAATGGGTTTAAGGGGTTTAATAACTTCTGATACATTTTTAAGTGTTGAAATAGCACTTTTCCATTCTTTGGAGCTGTGCTGTTCAGGGTTTATGATATGTGCCCTTGGAATATTCCGTTTAACTTTTTTGAAGTGTTGAATTGCTTCTTCCTTCATACCAAATAGCTTGAAAGGTGAAAAACCAGATTTTCCAAGAGGTGTATGCAGTACATGATTGTACTGATTCAGTTCCATTTTCAGTCTCTCAAGTTCGTCAAATTCCTCGTCAAGAGAACGAAGAGGCTCCTGATGACTATAAATGCTTCTTTCAAGGCCTTTTAAAACATTTTTCTTGTTGGATTTATGGCTATGAAGTTCAAGACAAAACTCTCCCAATCCAATATTGTCTAAACGATTTTTAACTACTTCTAAAGCAGCCATTTTTTCACTAACAAATAGAACTGTCTTGTCATTGGCTATTAACTCAGAAATAAGATTCACAATTGTCTGGGATTTTCCTGTGCCTGGAGGACCCTCTACAACCATGTTTTTTCCAGATTTTGACTCTTCTATAACAGCTATCTGAGAAGAATCCGCATCAACTACATGATAAATTTTATCTGATCTAAGTCTTTTATCCACATCCTCTTCATGGAACTCTGATCCATTCAAATCTTCAGGATGATCAAATAAAGCTCTAATAATACTATTTTCTGTAATTGACAACCCATACCAGCTTTCAGGGTCAAGATCCTTGTACATAACAAACTTAGTGAAACTGAAGAAGTTCAAGTATATATCATAAATAATCTTCCAGTTTTTCATTGGTTCTATAGCTTCAACAACTGATTCAAAGTAATGATATATCCCTTCTTTTTGTTCGGGCATTTCAAAATCAGGTAATTCTATTCCATGTTCAAGTAGTTTTTCTTGGAGAGAAATGTTTGGTATGATATCTTCACCAGTCCAAACTAATTTGAAAGAGCCCCTTACTTTTTTACGCTCAAGTGTTACAGGTATGAGGATCAAAGGTGCTCTCCTCATAACATCAGGTTCATTATTTTCATTCCATTCAAGGAATCCTAATGCCAGATACAGTATATTATATCCCTGTTCTTCAAGCATAGATTTTGACTGTTGATTAATGTAAAAAAGACGTTTTTGAAGTTCTTCAGCTTCATGATTGGTTTGTAAAAGTAGATTTCTATGTTTTTTTCCTACCTTTTGATTGGGTAGTGGTAATTTCCATAATAATGAAGCTTCTTTATCACTGATATCCAATTTTTTAAGTTTTAATTCTTCTTTGTCAATTCTTTCAGAGTCTAATTTTACTGGAGTTTCATCGGTGCTATCGATATCAACATTATTTTCATCTATTGCATTTTGATCAAAGTTATTTTTTTCCTCAAGATTTTTGACAATTGTTTTTTTATTGGATTCATTGGCCTGTCTGGGCATGAATCGTAATTTTTTGTCTTCTAAAACCATTAACTGGTATATCTCTGTTGGAATTTCATCAACTACCCTTATTGATCTGGCTTGAGGTTTGAAGTTAAGAAGCTTGTTTCTCATGGTCAAATCTAACAAATTTTTTCTAAGTGCCCCTATCTTAACCTCTATGTTCACATTTGCAGATTCTTCCATTTTGATACCTCAAAAACACATTTGATGATATAATATTCTTAAAAAAGTATCTTGCTCTCATATTGAATAAGTTTTTCTATTAATTATCTCATATTCTTTCCAATTTGTAATTGTTCTAAAGTTAAATATATCAATATTTCAAAATGAAGAAGTCTAATATATTTTATTTGAATATATGGAATAATATTGGAAAAAGACTGAATTTTGTTTATGATCAAAAACAATATTAATCAACTAAGAATTCATAAAAAAATCTATTTTTGATATAAAAAATTAGAACATGAATTTGTATTATTCCAATTAATCAATTTCTTCTTGATCATTGAAAAATATGGTAAATTTAGTACCCATATTTGAGTCGAGGACTAGTTTCCCATTTATCTGCTCTGTTAAACTGTTTATTATTTGCATTCCCAGTGTTCCTGTTTTTTGGAGATTCAGATCTTTAGGAAGACCAATTCCATTATCCGCTACAGAAAGATAATATCGACTATCCTCTTCCAAGTGCAGTTCTACCTTTATTTCGCCATTTCTACCATCTGGAAATGCATGCTTCAAGGAGTTGGTTAGTAATTCATTTAGGATTAATCCAAGAGGAATTGAAATTTCAACATCTAATATGATATTATCCACATCTAAAACAAGTTTCACAAGATTTTTATCGGTGGTGTATGTGTTATACAGGTCATTTGAAAGTTTTTGAAGGTACTCAGTGAAATTTATATGTTTAAGATCCTCTGATTTATAGAGCTTTTCATGTATCAATGCCATTGATTTGGCTCTGTTTTGACTTTCCCTGAAAATTTCCTTGGTGTCTTTATCTTTAATATATCTAGATTGAAGGCTTAGAAGGCTTGATATTACCATAAGATTATTTTTTACCCTGTGGTATATTTCTTTCATCAGGATATCCTTTTCCTGAAGTGTTTTTTCAAGTTTTTCTTCTATTTCTTTTCGTTTGGTGATATCATGTGCAATATGAATACTTCCAATTAATTTACCATCATTGTCACTAATTGGAGATGCAGTAACAATGAAGTAGCCTCCAAGATTTTCCTCATAAATTTCCGAGGAATGTTCCAACCCATCTTTTAGGAGCTGTGCATGTGGACAGTTAGCGGGTGGTTTTTCAGAGTTATGTACTGCATGGTAACATATGGTCCCCATCAGTGTATTGGGGGATTTATTAACCTTATCTGCCATTGCCTTGTTAACTTTGACAATCCTATGATCAGTATCAAGTATAGCAATTAAATCAGGAATTGCATCAAATATGAGTTCGCATCCTTTTTCTGAACCTAAAATGCTTTTTTCTATTATTAAATTCCTTTCTCTGTACATGTAATCTCCTTTTTGATTTGAAAAATATTTGTTAGTGTATCATTTTCAATTAAAGATTGAGAAAAAGGGGTTATAAATATTTTTACAAGTACTCACCATTAACCCATTTTACCCCACTTGCCCTTGCAAGATCTCTGTTGATACTGACAATGTCTTCTTTATCCAGCTTGGACACATCATTTTTACCAACAATCCTTGTTAAGTTGGCAATTTCTTTGGTTGATATTCCAATGAAATTGCTTAGTTTTTTAACACTTTCTTCATGATCAACTTGTTTAATAAGCTGTGGATTTTGGGTTGTAATTCCAGTTGGACATCTTCCTGTATTACAGATACGATACTGTTCACAGTTAATTGCTATTAAAGCAGCTGTTCCAATATAAACAGCATCAGCACCTAATGCAAGACATTTAGCAAAGTCTGCTGAACTAAGCAACCTTCCTCCTGCAATTAGTGAAACACTCTTCTTCACTCCAAGGTCTTTAAGCAGTTTAAATGCTCTGGGGATGGCAATGAATATGGGGATTCCTACATTATCCCTTACATATTTATCTGTGGCCCCTGTTCCTCCACCAAAACCGTCTAAAGCTATAAAATCAACTCTGGATTCCACTAATATTTTAACATCTTCTTCTACATTCCCGCAACCAATTTTAGCCCCTACTGGTACTCCTGAACTGATTTTTTTAAGCCAAGATACTTTATTTTTAAGATCATCAGGATTAAGAATGTCTGGATGGTGGGCGGGGGAGTAGGATGCTTCACCTTTTTCAAGACCTCTCTTCTCTGCAATTTCTGCTGTTATCTTTTCAGCTGGCAGGTAACTGCCTTTACCAGGATATGCACCTTGTCCAAATCTTATTTCAATTGCACCTGCATTTTTCAGTATTTTTTCATCTACACCAAAGCGTCCTGTCGAATATTGTACAATAATATTTCCCATACTATCTTCAATTTCTTCGGTCAAAACTCCTCCTTCTCCTGAATTAAACCCAATTTTCAATTTTGAAGCGGTTCCTGATATTACTAACCTGGTTATTCTAGATACTGCACCAAAGCTAAGACCAGAAATCATAATAGGGCTTTTTATCTTCAATGGTTTAGTTGCTTCAACACCAATAGAAATTTCAGTATTAACATGATCCTCCAGATTTAGTGGAATATGCTTTACTTGTGCAGGCACAAAGAAAAGATCTTCAAGTGAGAATGGCAATTCCTTAAGGGAACCCATAGATCCTATAACACTCTTATCCATGGCACTGGAATCTTTAATATCCACAATTGTCTGGTATATTGAATCATTTTCATTTATTTTCTTTTTACGCATGAAACTTCTGCTTTCACCAACCATATCCTTGTTACAGAAGTAAATACCCTTCAGTTTATATTCAAAGAAAATTGGACAGGTATTGCATATACAGACTTCGGGATCAATATCACATTTACTGGGTCCTTTACTACAGTAAAGAGACTCTCCACTACATTTATAGGGATAACTTGGACACACCTTACAATGGCATTTATCACGATTTTCAGGGGTGTTTTTAATGTTGATTAATTTTTCTTCAGAATCCTGAACCATTTTATTTCTCCAATTCAATTATTATCCTTTACAAATAACTTATTAGACAAATCGCATAGGATCTGTATCAATATCTACAATTACTGGTTTATCAGATGAAAGAGCCTTAGATACTGCATCTGGAAGTTCATCTGGATTTTTGACACTTATTCCTACCCCTCCACATTCCCGGGCAAATGTTGCATAGTCCATGTTTTGGAGTTCTGTCTGCCAATTTGGATATCCTTCCATTTTCTGTTCCTGCATTATCATACCTAACTGTTGGTTATTAAAAATAAATACCTTAATGGGAAGACTGTATTTAACTGCGGTTAAAAAATCTGCCATTACCATTGAAAAGCCACCATCACCAGTTATACAGATAACTTGTCTATCAGGAAATACAATCTGTGATGCAAGGGCTGCTGGAAGTCCAAAACCCATTGTAGCAAGGCTACCAGACATTAAAATCTTCTGTGAATTTTTCATCCAAAAATTCCTTCCAAACCACCAGCAGTGTTCTCCAACATCTAAAGTTATAATGGCATCTTTGGCTATCATGTTGTTTAGAACATTAATAATGTAAGGTGCCCTTAAAGGAGATTTTATATCATCAAATTCTTCATTTAAAAGTTGTACCCACTCATCCTTTAAACTTTTAATTTCCATGAGATATTCTCCCCTTTCCCTTTTCTGGACAACATCATTCAATGCCGGGAGAATTTCAGAACTGTTTCCAACCAATCCCACTTCTACTGGAAACCTTCGTGCTATCATCATTGGATTGAAGTCTATTTGAATTGTTTTCTTTTCGGGTATTTGAGTCATATCAGAAAATGAAGATCCCACTACAATAATTAGATCTGCTTTATCAACAAGTATAGTTGAAGCTGTTGAACCTATACCTCCGTGACTTCCAACATAAAGAGGTTCATCTTCATCAACAACTCCCTTTCCCTTGAAAGTTGTTGTAATAGGAGCATTTATTTTATTTGCAAATTTTAATAAAATTTCGCCCTGATCAAGGGCACCTAAACCTGCAATAATCACAGGTCTACTGGAATGATCAATTACTCTTCCTGCCCTGTTGATCATAAATTCTGCTGGTTTGGTTGCTCTACTTGGAAAATTTCCCCGGAATGGTACAATTTTTGAAGAATAATATTGTTTTTGCACATCATTGGGAATTCCAATATGTGAAACACCATGTTCAACAATTGCATGTTTAATTGCCAGTGTAGAAAGAGTTGTTGTCTGTTCCTTTGACATGAGAATCTTATTAAAAACGGTGAATGGCTCGAAAAAAGAGTACTGATCAATTTCCTGGAAAGAACCTGGCCCAATCAGCTGCCTTTGAACCATACCTGTTAATGCAACTACAGGAGAATTATCGAGCTTTGCATCGTATAGTCCTGTGGCAAGGTTGGTTGACCCTGGTCCAGCAACACTTAAACAAACTGCAAAATTTCCTGTAAGCTTACCATATGCTGATGCCATAAATGCAGCTGTCTGTTCATGCCTCACTTGAATAAATTCAAGTTTATCATTCTTTTTGATTGCATCAACCACTCCTAAAATTGAGGTTCCTGGAATACCAAATACATGTTTGAGGCCCAATTCAACCATCTGTTTTACAAGAATATCAGAAACTGTTGTACCACCCTTTTCATATTCTTCAATTTCTTCTGTAAGCAAAACAAAAACACTCTTAGGAGAGTTACAAACTGGACACCTCCAATCATCAGGCAGTTCTTTAAATTTTTTACCCTCTTCATCTTCATCATATAAATAATTACAGACAGTACACCTATATTTAGCCATTTAAACACCTACTTATAATTGTTTAAACTTCGATATTCGTTAATTATGGTATTTAAAGTTAATAAATCATTGTATCAAATTTGTAAGCTCATTACTTTTCTAGTTTAAAATAAAAATTTAGGATTATACTGTAACAGAATTTGGTTTAATTATTATATTTAAAAGTCCAATCAATAGCTATGGGAAAGTACAAGATTAACTCTATCTCGGACAATGGTGTATTTGTTGTTACAGAATCCTATAAAAATTTGTACAACAAATTCAAAAGCCTTAAAAATAGTAGGGGAAGAATAATTCATGTGATTGGGGCTCCTGGTACTGGTAAATCTGCAAACATATATGCTGCAATGGATGAATTGGGGTTAAATGTTTATGATGTAGAATTCACCATCAAAGATGTTGATTCTAATTCAGAAGAAGTTTTCAAAGAGATCTACAACTTTTTAAAGATGAACACCAATGCAAAATCTAAGGAAGAAGTATATAAAAATTTATCAAAGTTTGATGTTGTACTTTTCGCAGACAGGTTTCATGATTCCCATTTACTGAATGACAATAATGTAGGTTTTAGTATATGGACTGAACATGCAGGATTCAACTCAACAAAATTCTATCTTTATTGTATATGGGAATATATTAACGAAAGAAAATCTTTTAAAGAAATTAACATAGTATTGCAAACAGCGTGGAGGGTTTATATCCTGGGGAAAAAATACGATATTTTCACAGACTTAGGAATTCTGTCACGTATTATTGTTGCTTTTATGAAAATATTATTTGAAGTGGTAGAAATATCCTACTCCTCCCAAGAAACACTTAAAATAGTAAAAGAACATTTTGATGTTGATGAAAAGCTCATTGTGCAATACATTCATAAATATGGATCTAAACCCAGATTCATTTGTGAGGCATTGGAAAATAATGAATAGCACTTTAATGATTAGATAGGTTTATTTTAAGGTAATGTACCAATAATGATACTGATTAATTAATGCAGAGCAATATTTCTAAAAAAAGTTCGTTAATGAGTTGTAAAGAATTATCAAGGGAGAATAATGATAAAAACTTTAATAAAGTCCACAAGAATATCATGGGCTGCTAAAAACCTTAATATGTATCTTTTGGTTCTTACCTATGCTTATTTTGCAGATATATTTATAAACAATCCATTTGAAATACTCGAAGGTCTTATCCTGGTATCTGCACTTTGGGGAGCTTTATACAGTCTAAATGATCTTACTGACTTGGAATATGACAGAAAGGATAAAGAAAAGCAGAAAAGACCATTTATTCAGGAACATGTTGAAAAAAAATGGATAATACTTTTCTGTACAATTATTATATCCTCTGTATTTGTTATTGCTGTGACAACTCTCAGATTTTCATTTACAATTATATTAGGATTAATGCTACTGAATCAATTACTTTATACTGTTCCACCAATAAGACTTAAAGATACAATATTTGCTCCTTTTTCGAGTACTGCAACCAATTCTATACTCAGAATGGCTTCTTGTGCAGTGCTGTTAGGAAATATTTTCATTGTTCCATTGAGTGTTTACATTTTTATGTATACAGCAAGCATGGGCACTTACATTATGTACAAATCTAAACAAACTGCAGCAAGTGCCCTTACACTTATTTCAGGAGTCATATTGGTTTATGCATTTTTAGTAGGAGATATGAATTTAATACAGTTTGCAGTAGCAGTTTTACCCGCATTTTTGGCAACCATACCACTTTATCTTTCTCTATTCACACAAAAGGATAAGATGTTTGATATAGCAGATATTCTCTATCATCAAATAGCAATGCTGTTTTTCTTGATCAGTATAATTTACATACTTTTCTTCCACAACATTCCATTATAAAAAAATAAATATAAAATAAGTAAGTATCTAGAAAAGTTTTCCTAATTTTAGAAGAGCCTTTGGAGATACTTTTATAAGTAATTTTACTAGTTCAGTGGTGCTTATATTTTCAAATTCTGTATCTTTAAATGCTTCTGCTATTGAATCAAGATCAGAATCTGAAAGGCTTAGCATGTAATCCTTTGTTTTCAAGTATTTCTCAAAGGAGTCTCCAATTTCTTTCTTGCATTTATCCTGATATTCCTTTAATCTTTTTTCAGAATAATCTCCTTCTTTAACAGCAGCTGCAGCTACTTCTCCTGCGTACATACCTGCTTCAAGTGCGGTAATGATTCCTCCACCTGTTAGTGGGTTTACATGTCCTGCAGCATCTCCTACTATAATTAAATTATCTGAAACCAGTGTTTTTAGCATTCCGCCCACTGGATCTCCGCCAATGTTAAGTTCAACCGGTTGTGCATTTTTGGTTGCAGGACAGTTGGCAACAAATTCTAGTAGATGTTCATAGGCGCTTTTATCTGTTTCTGTTGATACTATTCCAAGACCAACATTTGCTATATCATCGCCCTTTGGAAAGATCCAAGCGTATCCACCGGGTGCAACACTTCCAAAGTAGAATTCGATACAGTCAGGATCTTCCATTTCAAGACCAACCATTTCAAATTGAATTCCAGATTCCATATTTTTAGGTTTAACAGCAGTTTTTAGACCACCCCATCTTCCAACCCGGGATTCTGGCCCGTCTGCACCTACAACTATCTTAGCTTTGATCTCAAAGTCCTCTCCCATACTCTCGCAGCTCACAACATAGCTATCAAAGTCCTTTCTCATACCCCTTGCAAGAGTTTTAATCATTATGGTTGCACCTGCTCTTGCAGCGTCCATTGCCATGAACTTGTCAAAAACTTTCCTCTCAAGTATGTAACCTGCCTCAGGAAGTTTCACTTGGTCTTCCCTCATCCAGACGTCAGTACCATTTGGAGAAACTAATCTTACTCCACTAAGTTCTTTTGTAACCCATCTACTACTTGGTTCAATTCCAAGTTTTTTAAGGCCATCTTTCGAAACACCTTCAGCACATCTTTTAGGTGCTCCTATTTCAGATTTTTTATCCATCAGAATAACATCTGCCCCGTTTAAAGCAGCATGTTTTGCAGTGGATGATCCAGCAGGACCTGCTCCTATTACAAGCACATCTGTCTCTATTAACTTCATAACCACATCTCCCTTTTATTCCTCTTTGGCTAAAGCATTGACAGGACATACTTGAACACATATCCTGCAGTCTTTACATCCTTCTTCGTTGAAAATTAAACTTGTCTCGCGGACTTCGATTAAACAGCGAGGGCAAACACCTGCACATTCCCCGCAGTACATGCACCATTCATTAACTATCATATTTTACCAACCTACAAATTATTTTTAATTCAGATTAAGTTCTTTAAACTTTCTTACTATTTATAGATTCATAGCAGATAAATATAATACCATTTGATTAAATGAATGGTAGAATCATTTTTTATAATTAAATGACTAATTTTTTAATAAATTTTATAAATATTCAGTGATTTTCAAGTTAAAATTGTTCAGGATTCTCCAGATAAATCTCATCTATAATAGTATTGAGAGTTTAAGACAATGATATTTGAAACAAGATATGTTTTCACTGTTAATTTCAAGAATATTATTCCAAAATCGCTATTAAATTAATATGAAGTCATTGATTGATAATAAATAAGTTTATATATTTTAATTTTTCCATTATACTTTAATTAATAGTATTCTTAATGATTTTTAATTAGTTCTATAATTATTATGATTTAATGGAGTCTAATATGCTTAAACAACATCCTAAAGGATTATATCTCCTTTTCACAACAGAAATGTGGGAACGTTTCAGTTACTATGGTATGAGGGCTATTTTATCGCTTTATATGATTAAAGCTATGTTTTTCAGTACTGCCTTTACATCAAGTATTTACGGTTATTACACTGGCATGGTATATTTAACACCACTTATTGGTGGTTATATTGCCGATAGATATTGGGGTAATCGAAAATCCATTATCTTCGGAGGTTTATTGATGGCATTGGGGCAGTTTTCACTTGCAACAAGCAGTTATTTATATTCTCCCCAATCTGTAGCTATAACGAATTCATTTTTTGTATTCAATAATCAGACAGTATTTTTCTTGTTGGGGTTATTTTTGCTTGTATTGGGAAATGGATTTTTTAAACCTAACATATCATCGATGGTTGGATTTTTATATTCAGATAATGATGGACGAAGAGATTCAGCATTTACAATATTTTATATGGGCATAAATTTAGGGGCATTGATTTCTCCAATTATCATTGGATTATTAGTAGGTGGAAATAACCCTGCTTATTACATGTATGGATTTTTAGCTGCGGGAATTGGAATGTTGCTGGGACTTTTTATCTTCATATTGGGTAAGAATAAGTATTTGGTAGATCCAGAGGGTGGTGCTGTGGGGGATGTTCCTAATCATCAGTATGGCCCGGATAACTGTAATGATCAAACTTTAACTTGGGTCGAAAAGCAGAGAATAATGGTAATTGTTATACTGGCATTCTTTGGAATATTCTTCTGGGCGGCGTTTGAACAAGCAGGAGTATCTTTAACTTTCCTGGCCGAACAACATGTTGATAGGGTTATAACTGCAATTAACTTTACAATACCTGCTCCATGGTTCCAGTCTGTAAATCCCCTTGCAATCCTGTTATTTGCGCCATTTTTTGCAGCACTATGGTTAAAGTTAAAAGATAAGGGAAAAGAACCATCAATCCCTCTAAAGATGTCAGGTGGTTTATTCATGCTGTCCGTAGGGTTTATGATCCTTGTTTTTGCTTCAAAAACACTGGATGGTGGTGCTAGTATTAGTCCGCTATGGCTTATTGTTGCTTATGTGCTTTTCACCTTTGGCGAACTATGTATATCTCCAATTGGATTGTCAATGGTATCTAAACTTTCACCTGCAAGATTCACATGTCTGCTAATGGGGATTTGGTTTTTGACAAACGCCTTTGCTAATATACTTGCTGGACAGTTAAGTGCACTCTATCCAGATCCAACACAGCCAACACCATATATTCTTGGAATACCAATTAACAGCTTTACATCATTTTTCATGATATTTGTTGTAATGTCCATTATAGCTGCTTTGATATTATTCCTTATGAGGAAAAGATTAGAAACTATGATGCATGGAATAGAATAAAAATTGAGGGCCAAAATAGGAAATGTAGGAACATTTAAATATTGATTTTTACTATGAGAATAAAAGGAAAATGTTCTATTTCTTATCAAGTTGTTCATAATAATAAGTCCTGTTAAACTTGTAACTTAATGTTAAAATGATAGACTCTGGAGAAAAAATATGAAAACAAAATTTGTTACATGCCTAAACTGTATTGATGGTAGAGTTCAACTCCCTGTAATCAACTGGATAATAACAAATTATGATGTGAAATATGTTGACATGATAACTGCTCCTGGAATAGATGGTCTAATGGCAGATATGGGCACTAATATTAAGGATATTCTTGAAAAGATAAGTATTTCAAAAAATGTACATTTAACAAATCAATTATTCATTGTTGGGCATCATGATTGTTTAGCAAATCCTGTAAAAGATGAAACACATAATCAACAGATAATTGATTCAGTTGATCGTATTAAAGAATCATATTCTCCTTGTAATGTAATAGGACTATGGGTAGACAGTAAATTCAATGTCCAAGTAGTTTATGAACTTTAGTATCAAATTAAGATTGAAAATCTTTTTGTAACTTAGTAATGTCGTAAAAATTTATATTTTTTTTATCTAAATTTTTAATAGATTTTTTCATTTTTTTGTAAAGTTTCAATAAGTGATTTTAACAATATTTTATTATTAAATATTTTAAATAAGTATGATATTATAACGAATAAGTCAGGTCATTTTTTTCTATTTCTTTACTGTATTTCAAAAACATGAAAAAACCCAGTAATAAATGTAATTTGATTGAAAGGAGAAATTATATGAATAATGTGGTATTTGTTATACTTGGAATAGCGTTCATAGGTATTGGTTTTATAAATTTATATCAAATCCATCAAAATAAAGCTAAAAGAACAACATTCAACATGATAATTATGTTTTTATTCGTTGTATTGGGAATATTAGAGATTTTATTTGGATTTAATTTTATTTGAAGATTTGAAAGCCTATTTAATGCAATGCGGTAATGTTATTAAATAAAACCTAATTAAAATTGAAATAACAGAGTATATAATAAAATAATAGTTATTAGAATGAGATTTAATAATTCGTGTTTAGAGGATTTAATAAATTAATAAAAAGTGTATACATGAACTATTCTGAAATTTACAGGGATTATGCGTATCACATTATCCTTGCTATTGGTTTTTTTTATCAATTATAATTATTTCATGGACAGGGAATCCATCAGCTTGGATATGGGGATCTACAGCAGTTTTTTTTTTAATCATATTCAGTAAAACCAAATATGTTAAAATATTAAATCCTCCAATTTTAATTTGTTTAATTATATTTTCAGGATTAATATTAGGGTATACCTTTCTATTTCCGCCCATATATGTATCGACCTACCCATATTTTATCGCAATTGTGTAATTTCCTGATTTATCTTATTATATTAGTTAGCTATCATCGCTAATGGAAAGGATTTTAACAACTGAATTAATGAAAATAAAGAATATTTAGATATTTATAATATAATTAAATATATTTCAAGCTTCTTTTGAACAGATAGAATTATTAACTAATGATAAAAATTAAACAAGTGAATCTTTACTTTTTTTATAATTTCTGCTTTTTTTCCATTTATTGTGGAAATTTTTTAAAAATTTTGGATTAATCTTCGTTATCGGGTTCTATATGAATTAGAACCTCTTTTATTCCTGGGAAAGATTTTTTTAGTTTTGATTCTACTTCATTCCCGATATTATGTGCTTTATCTATAGAAAAAGAAGGATCAACTGTTATATGTAAATCTATGTATGTTTTGGATTTTTTACCCCTAGTTCTGATCTTATGAGTTTGAATAACACCCGGTACGGTGTTTACAATGTTTGATATTGTTTCCTTACTAATAGTCGATTTATCCAACAGAACTTCAGAACTTTCTTTAATTATGTCAATACCGGTTTTGGCGATTAATACTGCTATTGCCAATGCAATAACAGGATCTATGAAAACATATCCGGCTTTAATTGCAAAGAATCCTATAATAACTGCAATTGAAGCATATATATCGCTTCTAGTGTGCAAAGAATCTGCAACAAGTATTTTACTGTCTATTTCTCTTCCTTTTTTATATTCATACCATGAAACTCCTATGTTTATCAATATGGTAACTCCCATAACTAAAAAACTGATTGTAGTTATTTCAGGCAGGGAGGGATTGAAAAATCTGTTTACTGCTGATTGAATGATCTCTAAACATACGACAAAAAGGAGTACTGCTATTATTATTGATGCAAATGTCTCAATTTTCCAATGCCCATAATGATGTTCTTTATCTGCAGGTCTTGATGCTAATGTGATCCCAATAATTCCTACAACATTAGAAGTCCCATCGAAAAATGAATGAAACCCATCGGTCATCATACTTAAAGAATTTGAATACCACCCATACAGAACCTTAACTAAAGCCACAGCTATATTCAGTACCAAAATAATAATAAGAACTTTCCGAACAGTACGATAATATTCATTCATGAAAATTTACCCATATAAAATTTTAAGTTATTGAATATGTATTAATTTATTTTAAAGTTTATATTTTTAAGTTATTGTCCTTGTGTGATGTTGAGTGCATTACCTGTCTAAATTTTTATTAATAGGTTTTATCTTAAGAGAAATTTCAATGGGATATTAATTTGAAAATACTATAGTCTACTGTCGAGAGTTAATAGTCAATATATCGGAATTTTTTCTCCATTATAATCACTATTCCAAATGCTATTAATCCTAATACAGCTGAAACGATGATAGAGTTGGTTTCGGTTACAGCAATTTTTTGATAAGGTAATCTTAATGTACCTAACATCAATCCTACAAGGAAAGACATTGTAACATGTTCATGATGCTGTAAAAGATAATCTAGTAATCTTGAGAAGGAAATTATCCCTACCAGTGCTCCCAGGATGAAGGTTATGATTTCACTAATTGAAACACTGTTCAGGGCATTGATCATGTATTCGTATTGGTTAATAAGTAGTAAAATGAATGCTCCAGATATTCCCGGCAGTATCATAGCACATATTGCAAGCATACCAGAAAAGAAAATTATGGGCAATGTGTGATTAGCCTGAATTGGGTTTAAACCTACAAAAATAAATGCAAATACAAATCCAACAATACCAAAACTGAAATATTTAACTGAAAAACCATCAATTTCTTTGTAAACAATATACGTTGATGCTATAATCAAACCTGCAAAGAATGCATAGGTAAAAGCTACGTAGTTTGCCAACAAAAAGCTCATTAAACGAGATAAGGTTAATACGGCTATTCCTATTCCCATTAATAAAGGAATAAATAATTCTAAATCAACTTCTTTTCGAAATATTTGCCATGACTCTTTAAATTGGGCTTTAAATAGGGGTTTTAAAAATTTAAAGTTTATTTTACTAATGGAGTGTACTAATCGCTCATATATTCCTGTTATTAGGGCTATTGTGCCTCCAGAAACCCCAGGCATCACATCAGCTGTTCCCATAAATAGTCCTCTAAAAAAAATGGCAAAAAAATTTCTAAATTTAGCATAGTTGTTTGTCATTAAAATCATTTTCCTAATAATATGTTTTTAATTAATAGTTTTGAAATTAAATTCAAGGATTGTCTTAATCAATAATATTAGTTAATTTAAATATATACAATTTATATATAACCATTATTGAGGCTTGAACAATTTTATTAGATATAATGGGAAATCAGTGTAACGTTGGAATATTGTTGTCTTATGAAAAAACATTTTTCCAAACCAAATAAATCATATTACATTTTTTTTATCTAAAATTTTTAATCGATTTTTCATTTTTTTATAAAGTTTCAATAACGGATTTTAACATTATTTTATTATTATATATTTAAAAATAAGTATGATATTATGACGAATAAGTCCAGTTTAGTAATGTTTTTCTATTTCTTTATGATAGAATGGTTCAGTTACCCGTTATCAAATGGATCATGGAGAATTATGGGGTGAAATATGTGGACTGATAACTACTCCTTGAATGGATGGGATATTTCCTGATGAGACTTTTAACATAGATGATATTCAGAAAAAAGGTAAAAGTATCAAATGAAGGACATTCAACTTCATTTATATTTATTATAGGCCATCATAACTGTTTAGCAAATTCTTAACTAGTGAAGTCATAAAGAACAGATAATTGAATCGGTTTATCGTATTAAAAATTAAATTTAAATTGCAATGTGATAGGACTTTGGGTTGATAGTAGATCAAAGATTCAAATTGTTCATGAAATTTATAAAAAAGTATGAAATTTAGTTTTATTAAATGATAGATCAGTCTTTCTTCATCTTCTCTGCTTTTAAATACATATCCACATTCACTACACAGAAGTGCTCCTGTTTTGGCATGTGCATGATGTTCGGATTCAATATCTCTTTTGAGAATTTTATCCTTACAACCACATTTAGGACATTTTTCATCTAATTTACCCAGGTTCACAATAAATCCTCCAAGTATAATATTACATTGATTATTTTATGATGTTTACATTAAAAAAATGTTTTTAATATTTAGGCTTTAAAAAAATGGAAAAAACGATTTTTACATTCAAAATGATCATGATAAAGCTGAAAATGCATGTTATTGTAATAAATGAAAGTGTGAGTTAAAAAATAATTTTTTTTTCAAGTATCATTTAGTGAAATCAAAAAAAATAAAATATAACAATCTTATGTAAAATTTAAGAACCTTTGAGCATTAAAGACATTATACTATTTTTATTTCTTTTAGAATTACCAACCATACCAGATCCAGAGAGCATTTCCACTGTTGCCCTGTCAGTAATCTCCTTAAAAATACGTTTATATGCTGTGCAATGAGGATCTACACCTTCCACTTCCGCATCTGTAATTGCCAATGCATTATATGGACATCCGCCCCTACAAAACTTGATATATGTACATTTTTTACATTCAACATCTACATATTCCTTGAATTCTTGTAAAAGTTTCCATGGTTGAGATTTGGCCAGATCATCCATGGTAGGATGGTCATAAACATTGCCCATTACATATTCTAGCATACCAACGAAACGATAGCATGGATATATACTACCATCTGGTCCGATGGCAAATGTGTCTCCCATACAATCAACGAAGGTACAAACAGTACCTCTGCGCCGGAAAACACTTTTAGCAAGGTTATCAATGTTCATGATTTCAATTTCATCCATATGTTCCAAGTATTGATCAAGAAGGTAAACCAAAAGTTCTCCATATTCTTCTGGTGAAAGAGCCCATTCCTCAGGATTTTCATCTCTCATGGAAGGTAGTGAAGGATGTAATTTAAGTGTTAATCCATTTTCAATGAAGTAATTTAGGATATCTTCTTTATAATTAATTGAATGTGAAGTAAATGTACATATAAAACTAACTTTCAGATTATGTGATTTTGCTATTTCATAACCTTTCATAGTCTTTTTATAGTATCCTTCACCCCTTTGGTAGTTGTTCAGTTCTTCTGGACCATCAATACTCGAACCTATTGGAATATTATATTCACTAAATAATTCTGCCATTTCAGGGGTAAGATTCCATAAATTGGTTTGAAGAGCAAGAGCAGGTTTTAAATGTTCTAAACCTTTTTTTATTAGTGGAAGAGCTTTTTTATAAAAATCAAAACCAGCAAGTAAAGGTTCACCACCATGAAAAGTGAATGTAACTGTGTCATCTCTGAAGTTTTTAAGCCATTTAACAACTTCTTCCACAGTTTCAATGCTCATCAGATCTGAATCTACCTCGGAACTCCAGCAATAACTGCAGTTAGAAGGACAACCAAGTGTAGGGACTAGCATAACATGAAAAACCATTAAAACACCATTTTTTAGTTAATAAATAATTTAATCAAGGTTTATTTATGTGATAGTAATTACTTCAAAAATTATTTCTTCTGTTTATCTTCTCCAGGATCATCAACTGTTTTATCATCATCCAAATTCTTTCTTTTCAAAAACCTTCCAAACAAACTATTATCTGATTTAGATTTAGGAATCAACTCTTTTAACTTGGATATTTCTTCCAGAGATTTGTTGTATTTGATCATAAGTTCCTTATGTTCATCAACCAGTTTTTCATATTTTAGATTTAACTGTTCATACTCATTTAATGTATCTTTTGAAGACTCAAGTGTACTGATTTTAGTTTTAAGTGTCTTCAACATTACTTTTTGTTCTGAAAGTGTGGAAATTAGATTCTTGTTTGTGAACTTTAACTCAAGATTTTTGGTTTCCAATGTTTTCAAATCGCTTTCAAGTTTATTAATTATTTCATCCTTTTTTTGATCTAAAATGGGATCAGCCCCAAATTTATTTAATATTATAAATGTTATACTTGAACTTAAACATATAAGTTATGAAGAGTTATGGTTATTTAATATGTCATTCATGAAATTATCAAAGTTTATTTCTGCTATAAATGAACTTAAACGTTTTTCATTAGAGTTGGCTTTATAATAATCTATAATCCCGCCTATTAGATTTAAAGCATCTTCATCTGATAAATTTTTAGCCATTAAACTGCCTATTCTAGGTTTTATTCCTGCATTCCCTCCGACTAATAGTTTCCATCCTTTTGGAGTTCCTATTAATCCAATATCTTTAATAGCAGGTTCAGCACATGAATTTACACAGCCTGAAACTCCAATTTTTAATTTTTTAGGTGTTTTAAGTCCACAATAAATGTCATCAATTTTCATACCCATTTCAATTGTATCTTGCACACCTTTTTTACAGTACAATGATCCAGGACATAATTTGGATGGTCTCACCCTAGCGCCAGTAAAACCTCCGGGTTTCATATCTAGATCATCCCATATGTTGTCAATATCTTCAGGTTTTATACCAATCATTGCTATTCTTTGACTTGAAGTCATTTTCAATGTTTTGACATAATATTTATCTGCTATATCTGCAATCTTTCTTAATTCATCTGGATCTATTATACCTCCAGCTATGTAAGGAATGATTGCATAAGTTTTCATGTCTTTTTGAAGTGAAGCTCCCTTTTCAGGTATATTTTCCGCCAATAAGATCACCTTTATAAATTTAGTAATTTTTTTTATTTAAAAGAACTGTTTAAAATATAATTAATAAACAATCTATAATGATAAAATATAAAATTAAAGTATTACAGGGGATATTATTTGGTTAAATGGCCATCAAACCCCTGTAAATAGAGATATAGAAAGGTATTAACACTGTAATAACCGCCTCCTTTCAGACACTCTAGCATAACATTTCAGTGGATAACATAAAAATATTATGATCAAAAAGTAAACCAAAAACATTAAATGAGCTACATTTTTTCCATTTAGATTAAATCTGCTCTTCTGGATTGTTTTTTAATACCCAAACAAATAATTAACAAAATTATTTTAAATTAAATTCATGACCTGCAAGGGAAAAGATATTCAATAAATATTAAAATTTTTTAAAAGTTTCTTGAAAATACTTACATTAAGTATATTTAAATCTGTTTAAAAGGATATATGGACTTATTATAATTACTATAGGCTCATGCTATAAAATCAAGTTTAATTGAGGTATTATTATCTACTAATTAATAAATCTATATATACAATCAATTTTTTTAATTTAATTTTAATGGGCCTTCCCATCTTTACAGAAATAACGGCCAGGTATGCAACTTTTAAGGGATTTTTGGTTCCAAATTAAACATTCATTACATTTACAAACTTTTTTGGTATTTATATCTTTGCAAATAGCTTTACCAGTAGAACAGTATAGTCCGGGCACTCTATCTGGACCCATCATCATAGGACTATCTAAATCCTGATTTTTTATTAATAACATGATTTGTTGTTTATCTTTCACACACTGACTTTCAATCTGGACAGCACATTGCATGCAAAGACATTTTTTAATGTTTTCCATGCTGAAATCTATATTTTCCATGTTATCCTCCTCTATTTTAATATTAACAAGAATAATTATGGAGTATCAAACTATTGAATTTTTCTAACAGAACCAACATGTTTTGTTGATAA
The DNA here is from genome assembly GCF_019931065.1 of Methanobacterium spitsbergense. Classification (NCBI taxonomy): domain Archaea; kingdom Methanobacteriati; phylum Methanobacteriota; class Methanobacteria; order Methanobacteriales; family Methanobacteriaceae; genus Methanobacterium; species Methanobacterium spitsbergense. Next base: position 255,848 of record NZ_JAIOUQ010000007.1, read on the forward strand.
AACCAATAATTATATTCCATTACAAATTTACTATAGAGATAATGAATTATACTAATTCATAATTGCCGGGATAGTCTAGCCAGGTAAGGCGCAGGATTCGAAATCCTGTTGAGCTCTGCTCGTCCTGGGTTCAAATCCCAGTCCCGGCGTAGATTTTTTTTATTGTAATTGTTTTTCATAGATAATATTAATTGTTGATTATCGATATTATTCAGTAAGATAAACACTGAATTTGTTTGATTCAGATATTTTAATACTAAGTTGTTAAAATTGATTAAAATTTAAATCAAATTTAATCATAAAAACCCTATTATATTCTTTAAATATTATATTTGGAAATGAAGGGGGGGGGGGGTTATTAATGGAATTAGAGTTTAAGAATGTGATTGCTGTAGTTTTTATAATGGCAATATTAATTGCAGTAAGCGGATGTACAAGTATATCGAACAATACAACCAACAACACAACTAATATCACTGAAAAGAATAACACCGATAATGTGAATACAACAACAGATATCAGTGCTGATAAAGCCAAAGAACTCGCAACACAATATACAGGAATTGGTGTCACTTTGGGAACTCCTACATTAACAACATTTAAAGGTGTTAAGGTATGGAAAGTGCCTGTTTCAACCAGCGGATTGAATAAACCGGTTGACAATATATACATCAATGCAGATACAGGTAAAAGAGTTCAATAATAGATTTTTTTTAATTTTTTTTGTAACATATTTTTTTATCTGAGGGCATGATTCAAATCCATGTAATCTTTAAAAGTACTAAAAGCGCACCAAATTCAATAATACTCAAACTTAATACTGGAAATCCCATTCCAGGACCATGAAACCCTTCTGCAACTAGTAAAAAAATTAGGAACATGATGTTTTGGACTATTAATAATGTTGCAAATATGGCTAACCCTAGACTGAACTGGGATTTAAGTTTCCTGTAACTTCCAACATATGTGAATAAAAGTATTAGAAGCAGTAAAATATTGGCAGCACAAACTAGGGCAGCAATAATAGCCAAATTAGGATCGTCTAGTGGGGGTCCCCTTTCTAATTTATTCCCATTAAAACTTCCTGTTCCTGGAACTAATTCATTACTCACATGATCACCTTCTAATTTTCACTAATTTCCTTCCATATCTGCTGGAAAAGTTCATAATTTTCTTCCATCGAGGATGAGAGAAAATACATGGTTCCATATTTTTCTCCAGATGCTGTTATTATGTTATTATCCTCTAAAACCTTGATGTGATGCCTAACTGTTTTATAATCTAGTTCTAATTTTTCAGCAAGCTGATGGGCGTTATAAGGCCTTTGATTTAGTAGGTGTATTATCCTGGCCCTATTAACTCCTCCTTTTGTACCAGCAATAAGCCACCAAAGTATTTTCTTCATGGGCATCACCAAATAGGTTATGAAGTTATTATAGTATCATATTTTAGTTTTATAACCAGCAAAAATATACTTATCGATCCATTTTCATGTATTCGTATTATTATAGCCATATAGAATAACATACAAATTTTTTGTAAACCTAGTTCAGATATGTGCTAATTGTTCTACAAATAACAGAGTAATTTTCCATTTACACTTAAATCTATAATATTACAATAAATTATTTTAACGAGAATACGTTTTAATAAAATGAAAAAGAAATAAATCCTGGTTGCATTGATAAAAGAATAAAAAGAGGTTATAGTTATTATTCATTGGTTATTTTATATAATATTGATAGAGCAACCAATTGAATCAAATTTATGAAGAACAACGCAATATGTGGCATTCCAAAATCAGAATGAGATATTTCAGATGGTATAACTGGAAGTATTAATGGAATGATGAGTGCTATAGTTACTAATATATTCTGGATAAGAAGGAAGGTTGCAAAATACAAAAGACCTATAGTGAATTTAGATTTTACTTCTTTATATGTTTTCCAATAAGTATACAGCAATCCTACTAACAAACAAACGTTTGCAATTCCAATTGCCACTGCAAGATAAATTACTATTAATATTGTAGGCCCTATTACTTCGGTTACCATTTTTATATCCTCTTACCAATTTTGTCCCTAATAACTTGATATATAATTTTAAACCAATTCCTTCCAAATGTCTCTGAAAATATCATAATTTTCTTCCATTTTTGGTGAAAGAAAATACAATTCCCCATACTTATTTTTACCTGTAGAAGTTATCATATTGTTTTCGTTTAATATTTTCAAATGATGTCGCACTGTTTTATAGTTGAGTTCAAGTTTTTCTGCGAGCTGATGGGCGTTATAAGGTCTTTCTTTCAAAGCCATAATAATTCTAGCTCGATTAGGCCCTCCTGCTGTTCCAGCAAATACCCACCAAATCAGTTTTCTCATATTAAACATCCCAACTTTTGAACTCTTGAAACTTTATTAAGTTATAATTTAAAACTATAAATATAATATGTTAACTTTTATGGGCGGTGTTTTATGAGTATTGGAGTAATAATTGCTTTGTTAGGTATAATAATAATGATCACATATATTACAATAAGATTCTGGCTACTTTACAAAAAATCAAAGCCTAAACTTTAATTTGGATTAACATACAGTCGTTATTCCATTTATAAAAATTTCTTAAAAAAATAATATTGGATAAAAAAATAAACATCAAATTTTCTATAAACTTAGAGTGTTCAAAGTATTGTTTTAGAGTTGTTGTTACTTTTTTGAAGCATTATATCCAGTATTATTTTGTCAGCATCTTTCATACCATCATTTCCTACTCTGCAAAAATTTTTTATTGTGTCATCAGGATTTTTTTCAATTATACCCTCTGTTGATTTTATTGAATTCCCTTCTAATGTAACAATGGTGGATTGTATGGCTGCTGTAGTGCAAGTTGCTACTTTAAGGGCACATCCTGCTTTTGCACCATCACAGATCATCCCTGTTATATTTCCCAATATGTTCTGTATTGATGATTTTATTTCTCCTTCACCACCACCCATCAAATAAGTGATTCCACAACATGCACCTGTAGCGGAGATAGTTGCACCACACAAAGAGGATAAACGTCCTAAAATTGCTTTAATGTAGATGGTTATTAGATTACTGAGAACTACTCCTCGTATTAATGTATCTTCATTAGAATCTAATTTCTCTGCAAATGCAACAACAGGAATTGTGGCAGAAATTCCTTGATTTCCACTTCCAGAATTACTCATAACCGGTAAAATACTACCAGCCATACGGGCATCAGATCCTGCTGCTGTTAATGCTGTTGCATAATTTGCCGCATCATCTGCAATAAATCCATTTTCCATATTTGATTTGATACTCCTACCGACATGAAGACCATAAGGTTTATCCAGGCCTTCTAAACAAATTTCCATATTCAGTTTAATGCTTTCTCTAATTAAATCAAGTTTTTTTATGTTAACATGATTAACAAATTCCCATATTGAATCAACACTCAGAAAATCCAGATTTTCTTCGGTCAGGTCATAATTGAATATTTGCTTATCAGTACTCTTTTGAATATCTACAATATTTTTCCCGTTAACTTCAATCAAAACAACATTGTTATGTATATCTTCAATAATTACCCGGGAATTAGAGTCCTCAGTTTCAACAATGACTTCTACATATAACTTTTTAGGAGAATTGGCTAACTGAACAGTAACCAAACCCATTTCGATCATTTTTTGGGCATTTTCAATGTCATGATCTTTAAGATTAGCAAGTACCTCTAGATTTTTGTCTAGATCCTTAGCAAAAATACCTAATGCTGCTGCTAGATTTATACCACAGCTATCTGTTCCAGGGATTCCAACAGACATAGCATTTTTAATAACATTACGAGATGCAATTACTTCAACTTTATTTATCTTATTTCCTTTTGCATATTTTTTAGCAAGAGCTGCTGCATATGCAATAGAATTAGGTTCTGTGCATCCTAATGCAACAACAAGCTCCCTTTCTAAAAGATCCAAGAATTTTTCATCGTACATTGTAATCCACTTTTATAATTAATTTATAAAATGAGTTATATTCCAATTAATGTTTCATGTAAAATTTAAATCATATAAACATTTGGATATTTTAAATTTATAAATAATATTTTGTTAAGAAAAAAACTAATTAAGAGAATTAACAAAACTAAAACATAAATAGATTATTTTACATTAAAATATCAAGTTAAAAAAAAATTTGGAGCATTAATATGGAGATTAATATCGATAAACAAACTAATGAATTATTGGATGAAGTTATAAAATCAAGACGTTCAGTTAGATCTTTTAAGAAACAATCACCTCCAAAGGAGAATATTGAAGATATTTTAAATGCAGGAATGTTGGCCCCATTTGCTGCGCAGGCTGTTGGAGAAATTAAAGATTTCAGACGCTTTTTTGTATTTGAAAATGACACCCCCAGTATCGAAATCGCTGAAAAACTCATGAAAAATAAAGCGGTGGAAGGGTTAAATCATTTTAAGAGTATACTTAAAGAAAAACCCTTTTTAAAACCAAAAGTCCAACCATTCATGGATAAACTTCAGATGACCGTAGATAATGGTGTTCTTGGTGTGGGAACAGCACCGTATTTTATAGTTGTTGCTGAAGTAAGGGGAATTCCGCCTGTTGAACAGGAATCTATTGCGCATTGTCTTGAAAATATGTGGCTTAAAGCAACAGCCTTAAAACTTGGATTTCATCTAGTTTCTTTAACATCACAAATGGCGGAGGATAACGAGTTCCTCACACTTCTTAACATACCTGCAGGTAAGTACAGTATTAATGGATGTGCTGTGGGTTATCCTGCAATTGAAACACCCTCTGTAAATCGTCCAGAAGTCAAAGATGTTACAATTTGGATGGGTGATAAATGAAAAATAAATTTGTTTAAAAAAAAATTAAGAGGAACTAGCTATGAAAAAATCTTTAGGAGCAAAAACAATTGTATACCCAACCCCTGTTTTTATAGTGGGAACATACGATAAGAATGAAAAACCAGATGTAATGGCAGCTGCATGGGGAGGTATTTCATGTTCACAACCTCCATGTGTTTCAATTTCACTTCAAAAACAGAGATACACCCTTAAAAACATTGTTGAGAGAGAGGCATTTACAATAAGTATTCCATCCGAGGAATATGTAGCTGAATCAGATTATTTTGGAATTGTTTCAGGAAAGGATGAAGACAAATTCTTAGAAAGTGGACTTACACATGTGAAATCTAAAATTGTGGATGCACCATATGTCAAAGAATTTCCGCTTATACTCGAGTGTAAGTTGGTTCACACAGTTGATTTGGGCAGGCATACTCAGTTTACAGGTGAAATAATGGATGTTAAGGTTGACGAAAAAGCAACTGACACAAATGGGCTTCCAGATATTACTAAAATTAAACCTTTCACATTTGATCCTGCAGGTATGGCTTACTATGGTATAGGAAATAATCTTGGTCCTGCATTCAATATTGGAAAAAAGATAAAAAAACAATAAAACACAAATACTGAATTTAACTGAAGTTAAATTTTTGATTTACATTTTTTTTTTATAAATGATTCTAACTTTTTATCTGCTAGAATAGATTCATTATAAGCCAATATGCGAATACTTTCGGCTTGTTTAAAATCAGAGTTTTCATTTAAATTTAATAGCCTTAAAAATTTAATTTCCGCGTTTTCTATATATTTTTTAGCTTCTTCAATATTTTGTTTACTTGATCCACTGTAACATGAATCAATATTTAACAGTTTATATTTTATTTTGCTTGTTATTATGATGCCTTCTATGGCAGAGGGTAATAATTTAACAGCGTGCCATTTTTTGTACTGTTTTACATTCAGAAATTCAGAGTTTATATCAGATTTTATATCTTTTTTTAATTTCTCGAGCCATCTTAGAGAAGCGGAAATCTTCAAATTAATCAATCTAACATGGTCATTATTATTCAATCCATATTCTGATCTTTTTTTAGCAAGTTTTATTCGAGCTATGATTTTGTTGGCACTTGCAATGAAATAATTCTTGTTTTTTTCTAATATTTCAGTAGAAGAAATATTATCATTACCATCTAAGTATTTCCCTATTTGATTGAAATTAATTCCTTTCATAGTTCTATAGGACATTCCACCAGCAATGTTCTCATTTTCTTGCATATGAAACCCCATTTATATTAATGACAAATCGACAATTTCTATATTAATATGTAAGTTGCAACTTTTTATTAAAAATTTTCAAAGGAATTATAAAAAAAACTTAAATTTCAGTAGTTATATTTAAAGTTCCAATAACATTTATTAAAACTGTGAATCCTCAGAAATCTCGTATTTATGAACAAGAAATTAATTATTAATTAAATAGGTTTATCATATGACAGAATACCGGACCGATAGAGCTTCAGCCACTGTTTCTAGATTATCTTCTGAAATACCAAATGAAGGTATTACGTTTAAAGATTTTTTAGAATTAATAGGGGAACAAGGGGGGTTATTATCATGTATAATACTTGTTGCTCCATTTTTATTTCCAGTTTCATTTCCTGGAAGTAGTATACCATTTGGATTGGCAATTTTATTGATCAATGTGGGGATAATTTCTAAAAGACATCCATTAATTCCTAGAAGAATCATGGATTACAAAATATCTCAAAATAATATGTTAAAGATATTAAATGGGATGAGTAGTATTTTATCAAGGTTAGATAAGATTACAAAGCAACGTTTAACTTTGATGATAGATGGACCTTTGATGGGCAACTTAAATAGTTCAATAATGATACTGTGTTCATTTTTATTAATGCTTCCATTACCTGTGCCACTAACAGATTTTATACCAGCATATAGCATTCTTTTTTTGGCTCTTGGTTCAATTGAACGTGATGGATATCTTATATTCGCAGGATATTCCATGGCAACCATTACCATGATATACTTCTTTTTAATAGCATTTCTAGGGTTAAGTGGGATAAAGGCTATTTTAGCCTTTTTAGGGATCCCTCTGTGAGATATTGTTGTATGGAGTAATCATCATTTAATCTTTTTTTTAGTCGATTAATAGATCAAAACTCAAATGGATAATTGGATATAATACTTTATCAAAAATAATATTTAGGTAATGGATTTCTTGGAGGTTAAAGTGATGTCAGAGGAAAATGTCGTATACATTGGAAACAAACCAGTAATGAACTATGTATTAGCTGTAGTAACTCAGATGAATAGTGGAGTTCCCGAAGTTATGTTGAAGGCAAGAGGAAGAGCAATAAGCAGGGCAGTGGATGTAGCAGAAATCGTAAGGAATAGATTTATGACAGATTTAGAAGTAGGTTCCATAGATATCTGCACAGAAGAAATGACTAGTAGAGAAGGATCAAATAGCAATGTTTCAGCCATAGAAATACAGCTTTGTAAGACAAATTAGATAAAATCCATTTAATCCACTTTTTATTTTTTTATTTTTTTCAATAATCCATAACTTACTTAATTACAATTATTTTAGAATTCTTTCCTCTTTATCAGTTCAAAGGAACAAAATATTGTTTTAATACATTGAAATCCTTTATATTGATTTCATAGTTTTTAATCATAAATTTTTAATTTTCAAAAAATTAATAAAATAATGAATATATAATTATCCATAAAAAAAGGTGAAAGTATGGATAAATTTGAACAAAAGATTCAAGAAGTAATGGAAATGTCAGATAGGGACAGGAATAATGCTATAGAGCATTATAAAGGTTCATGTATCTGTCATACTTGTGCAACATATGATCAATGTGCTGCAGATGCAAATGAAAAACTTTTTTGTGTAACTGGAAAAGTGTGGAATGTATTACTAAACCGAAAGGATGTGAGTGTCCTATATGTTCATTAGCACTATCGCTTGATGTCGGTTTATTAAATAACACTTTCTGTCTTAGGGGTAGTGAAATGGATCAAAGATTATAATTTGTTTATTTAATCTTTAAAGAATTCAATTTTTTATTCTTCTATCTAATCTTTTTATCTAATTTATCATCTTTATTCTTTAACATAAACAAAAAACGACTTGTAATGGATATAACGGTAAATATAACAATTAATATTGTTAATAAAAGGTTTAAAATGGGATTTATTATTATTAAGCTGATGAATATAACTATGAAAAGGAAAGAACCATAATATTTGCCTATGGGGTCATAAACAGGAATTTGGAATTTGGAAGTGATTATAAACTGTAGAAACATGAAAACTATGATTATAATTAGCCAGAAGGGATACAAACCTGTGATTACCAGTCCAGAAAAAGCAGATAGGATCAAAATAAAATCGGCTACAACATCGAAATATGCCCCCTTAGAAGATGCTAAGTCCAATTTTCTGGAAACATAACCATCGATGGCATCAGTTGCAACTGCCAAAACAAATATGCATATGGAATATAATATAAAATTATTTATTACGGTGAAAAATAGTATAGGTGCCAAAATAATCCTGATATAAGTGATCCCCGAAGGAATTAAAATTTGGATGGATTTTTTTGGCATGTTCACTCCGTGTTAATATAACCTATTTTTGTTCACCAAATATTAGTATATATGAATTAATTATAAATTTGAATATTATTTCATTATTTTTATCATATCCTTTAAATAAATCATTGGAGGTAAACTAATGTCAATTACAATGGCACAAATTGAAAATCTATTCAATTACCTACATATGGGTGATAATAACAAATTTTTTGAAAATGTTGCAGATGATGTTCCAACAACAAATTTGAATATTCAATTACTAGTAAGATCAATTCTAATACCTTATCAGGCTATGATGTGTTAATAATGCCTGGTGGTAATTCTCTTACCTATCTTGAAAATGATGATATTGATGGCAATTCAATAAAATTGTTTGTCCAAGGAGGTAAGGGCTACTTGGGAATCTGTGCAGGGGCATATGCTGCATCCAATTATGTAGACGGATATTATCAGGGATGGGGTATTACATCAGATGTAAATACAAAAAATGAAAATTATGAGGGTTTATTACAGATATCAACAACATCAACTGGATCTAAGCTTATCAACGGATCTATAACAAACATTCATATGCAGAATGGTCCTGCAATGTATACGAACAATACTCAAGTCATAATGGCTACTTTTGCAGATAATAATACGGGTTACCAAAATTATGCAGCTATTGTAGCCGATACATTTGGATCTGGAAGGGTTATACTAAGTGGTCCACATCCTGAAACAGATCCTCAAAACCCTCAACTTCTAACAAATATGTTACAATGGATTTCTAAAAGGATATAAAATTAAGATTTATATCCTTAGATTAAAGGATGGATTTATAGGAGAGTAACAGCATTTATTATTGTTGTTTCTGATGATTCATTATCAAACCACTCATTTTATCTTAATTTTTAATACTTTTTAAAAAAAAATTAAATATCAAAATGAACAAAGATTATAATGTGTTTAAAATGGATGAATTAAATAATGTCGTTGAAATTCCTGAATTCAGAGATGTTACGGGAATATTTAAGGATAGAAAACACGCTGGAAATATTCTCGCGGATATGTTGATCGATTACAAGGATACGAAATCTATTATATTTGGAATTCCGGCGGGTGGGGTGCCTGTTGCCGAGCCAATAGCATCAAAATTGAATCTAAATTTAGATGTAGCAGTTGTAAGTAAAATTACACTGCCATGGAATACAGAGGCAGGTTATGGGGCAGTTGCATTTGATGGTACAGTGGAATTAAATCATGATGTACTATCACAGATAGGACTCAATAAAGATCAAATCAAAGCAGGAATTGAAAAAACATCTCTTAAGATTGAGAGACGTATTAAAACATTCAGAGGTCTAAAACCCTTTCCTGAGACTGAAAATCATACAGTAATACTAGTTGATGATGGAATTGCTTCAGGTTTCACAATGCTCGTGGCGGTAGAGGCTCTCAAAAAAACAGGTGCAAATAAAATAATAATTGCTGTACCTACCGCACATTTAAAATCATTAAAAACGGTTTCAGGAATGGTTGATTTAGTTTACTGTCCCAATATTCGTGGAGGGTGGGGTTTTGCTGTAGCAGAAGCTTACCATAACTGGTATGATGTAAGTGAAGATGATGTAATAGAAATTTTAAAGTAATATTTTATCATTAAATTAAATCAATTTTTAATAATTATTAATAATTTACCTTTGACTTAATTTTATAATGGAGTATAATACCAGTTTTATTGGATGTTAAACCAAATTTTAATTTCATCTGATAATTGTTAAAAATATTTTTTGAAATCTACAGATAATTTAAGGAGCCATATCAATCATTTATAAAAATAGTTCGGATCAAATAAAAGGTTGGTAATAACCGAACATTTATATGGGATAAAATACAAAAGATAAATTTGATGTTCGGGAGTATATATGATCGTATTACTTCAATAAACATCAAAATTGTTAAATAACAAATAAATTTAGTTTAAATTAAATATACGAGAGTGAAAAAAATGCTTGCAAAATTCGATTTACAACATTTCTGTTGCGGTCCTAAAGGGTGCGAACTAGAAATTGTTTATGGTGAAATGATAGATGCTGAAGAATAAGTTTACTTATTCTCCATTTTATTTTTTTTAGAGTTTTTTTATACATTAAATCAAATAACAATACCAATGAAATATTTATATGAGTTAATTTAAGAAAGGGATGCTTTAAAGTTATATTTCCATTGGGAAATATTATTTTTTTGGATACAGAATTTTTGTTTTGTCAATATAAAAATTAATAGATTAAATTACATAATAATTAATGTGAATAGTTATGTCCAAAGGAAAAATTCTAATTGTTGAAGATGAGAGTATAGAAGCATTAGATATTAAGCAGGCTTTAGAATCATTTGGATATGAAGTTCCCAATATAGCAACCAGTGGCGAAGATGCTGTAGAACTAGCATTAGATATTAAGCCAGATCTAATTTTAATGGACATAATACTGAAAGGAAATACCGATGGCATAGCTGCTGCAGCCAAGATTAAAGAATTAAATATCCCTGTAATTTATTTGACAGCATATTCTGAAGAATCTAAAGTTAATAGGGCCCTCCTTACCGAGCCTTATGGATATATTATAAAACCCTTCGATCGAAACGAACTTAAATATACGATTGAACTGGCAATCTACAAGAATAAAATGGAAATGGAGTTGAAGATCAGCGAAGAAAAATATAGAAGGCTAGCTGAAAATTCAAAGGATATGATTTACGTAATGTCAATACCAGATGGAAATTATCTGTATGTGAATCCAGCCGTTGAAAAAATAATAGAATTCTCTCCTGAAGAATTTTATAAATCAACTCGGCTATTAAAGAGTTATATTCATCCTGATCATCGAGATTACTACAAGAAAACATGGAAAAAACTCGTAAATGGCGAAACACAGTCTGCATATGAATATAAAATAATTACCAAATCTGGCAAAGAAAAATGGTTAAACCAGCGTAACACTATCATAAAAGATAATGAAGGTAACCCTATAGCCATTGAGGGAACTGTAACAGACATTACTAAACGAAAAAAAATAGAAGAAAGTTTAAAAAAGAGGGAAATGGATTTTAACATCGAAAACAAGAAACTTCTACGTGCTCAAAGAGTTGCTAAAATTGGTATTTGGGAAAATGATTTATCAACCAATGATCTTCTATGGTCTGAAGAAATGTATAGAATCATGGGTTTCGAACCAAATACACATGTAAATTTAGTTGATGTCACTAAATTATTCCCTCCAAAGGAATTTAAACGTTTCCAACAAGCTGTAGATGCAGCAATAAATAAAAATTCACCGTACAGTATTGATTACAAAATAAACAAGCAAGATGGAACATTAATTTATATCCATGACGAAGGAGAAATTATCCGTAACCATGAGGGCAAGCCCATATCCATGTTTGGAACAACTCAAGATATTACTGAACGCAAACTAGCTGAAAAATCTTTAAAGGAAAGTGAATCTAAATTCAGAAACCTGGTTGAGACAACTCCCGATATTATATGGGAAATTGATACTCATGGGATCTTCACATACATAAGTCCGCAATCTAATTCTATTTTAGGATGGTCACCACAGCAGGTTATTGGAAAAAGTATTTTTTCAATGATAAGACCGGAACATATACAAAAAATCAGAAAGTCATTCCAGACCCATATTGAAGGGACAAAGAAATTTAATGTACTTGAAGTTCCTGCAGAACATAGAAACGGTAGACATATCGTTATATAAATCCATTCTGCAAAAGTTACAGATGATAATGGAAAAACTAAAGGATTTCAGGGAATTGCTAGAGATATAACAGAAAAAACAATTGCAACAAATAAATTGAAAACATCTATTAAAGAGAAAGACATTCTACTTCAAGAAATACACCATAGAGTAAAAAATAATATGCAGATCATATCTAGTCTTTTGAATCTTCAGATTAAATATATTAAAGATGATGAAGCCATAGATGTGCTTAAAGAAAGTCAGAATAGAGTTAAATCAATGGCAATGATACATGAAAAACTCTATCAGTCAAATGATTTTACAAGGATTAGTCTAACAGAATATATAGAAAGTTTGGTTAATGGATTGTTTTATTCATATTCTATTGACCAAGAAGAAATATCCTCAATTATTAATGTAGATAATTTAAGGTTAAATATTGAAACAGCAGTACCATGTGGTCTCATAATAAATGAACTTGTATCAAATAGTCTTAAACATGGATTTCCCAATGGGGAGAATGGAGAAGTCTACATTTCATTAAACTTCAAACGATGATAAATATGAGTTAATTATTGGAGATAATGGGATTGGGTTTCCATCAAATATTGATTTTAAAAAAACAGATTCTTTAGGCTTGCAACTAGTGAACAATCTAGTAGGTCAAATTGATGGAGAAATTGAGTTAGATAATAGAATCGGAACAGAATTCAAAATAGTGTTCAATGAACTAAAATATAAAAAAAGAATATAAAAAAAAATCATTGAATTTTAACACCATCTAATATAATTTTGTTATTATAAAGGATATATGATAAAGTTATAACCCATATCATGAATAAAAAGATGGTAATTCTCTCAAATAACCCTCCAAAGCCATTATTACTTGCAAGTGAAATAGCACCAGCTCCTCCTGAAAGTAAAATCAATATAGATGTAGTATAAGAATACCAGGTAAATATTTTCATTTTAGAATATTTTTTAAAACTTAATCCAATAAGTAATATTGATATTATTGTTAATGCAGCTGTTATACCAGATAATAGTATGTGCAGAGTACCATATAATGTAGCTGGAGTACCTCTCGGATCTTGTGTAAAAACAAGTACCAATAACCCAAGAATTCCTATGATAACCAGCATGATTGTGGCACTGTTATATTTTTTACTATTAATTCTGCTATCAAGGTATGCTCCTGAACCAAAGATCAAGAGAGATATGTTATAAAATCCAAAGAGAATGTCTAGTAAAATTTTATTTGGAGCATTGGCCATTGTAAGTTCGCTTATAGCATTATAAAGGGCACTATAATCATGTCTAATTGCCCCACCAATAAAAACTGCTATTATATACAATATAGGTCCAACAATTCCAAATAGTGGATAAATTTTTTTCATTGAATACTCCATTTGATATCTTAACAATTTGTTTATAGTTAATGGTATTAATTTAATATATTTTTAGTTTGCCTAAAACATTATAATATTAGGTTAATTTACGATATCTTTGGAGTGCTCCTGTTTCATTAGCTATTTCTAATCCCTTTTGTATTAATTGTAGATCAGATATTATCCAGTTAATAATTTGATCTAGATCAGTAACTTCAATATTGCCATATACCTTTGAAAAATTATTTAAATATATCTTTAAAGGTTCTAAATCGCCATTTAAAAAATTTTCAATGTTATGGAGCATATTTTTTATTTCAATAAACTTAGTTTCAAAACTTGTTGATACATCCTCATTTTTATTAAATATTGCAGATAAAGCAAGTAAATCTGCAGCCAATTTATTATTTGAAGCTATAATCTCCTGATATAACTCTAGATCGTCGTTTATATCTTTATAGGAATCTTCTAATTTTTTAACTGCTGCTTCTAAATTATTTTCCTCTTTCATATAATTATTAAAGCATTTAGAGACTTTTTTATTATTAATTTTCTTTTTAAATGCCATTAAAATTTGATTAGCAGTATTTATATTGAATTGAATTGTACGAAACAACTGATTTGGTAGATTTACATTAACTCTGCTGGGTAAAATAATGTATGCACATATAAATGCAATAATCCCACCTAAAGCAATATCCACTAATCTTGATATTGCATTATCGAATACAGTTCCAGTTGGCCATATTAAAACTATGAAAACAGTAATTGCCATCACAGAAAATCCCATATAATTAGGATAGAAAGCTCTAAATAAAAATAGCATAATAAAAGCTAGCCAAATTAATAAATTATGTGGAAATATGAATGAAAAAATTATGGCCAATATTATGGCCAATAAATTAAATCCAACTCTTGAAATTAAATTATCAACTGTACTCGAGATATCGGGTTTTAATATGATCAAAACGCCCATTGTTATCCACACTGCGCTTCTTTCTCGGGTTAAATATACAAAAATTAGTGAAAGAGTAATTGCTATAGTAAACCGGATTGCATGGCGAATATATAGATTGTTTAAATGAAAATTAGCATCCAAAACTTCTCTAAGAGATTTTTTATGTGCTTTTATTATTTTCTTTTCCCTTCCCCTGTCCCCGGATAGTATTGTATTGCTTTCAAAAAGGATATCCCGGATACCATGAGAAATATCCATTACAGTTTCACTATTGTCACTATTTTTTACAAATTGTGATTCAAGAGTTAAAAGTTCGGTATCTATAGCACTCAAATTGACTGGACCTTTATCATTATTGAAATGATCTCCAATTTTAAAAGCAAATTCATCTGAATGATTTAAAAAGTTATTGAAGTATTTATGTTGTTTAGGAGTTAATCTTGTAACAATAAGATTGCTGTATTTCCTTAAAATTTTAAAGTAACTTCCAAATTTAAAAATATTAATATAATCCATACGAAGTGGAATATCAGATAAAATATTTTTTACAGAAAAAATATTTTGAATATTTGTTTCAGGATTGAATCCTATTGTCACCATTTCACGAATTTTCTTCTTTTCAAACCATATCTTAGGAATAAAAAGCACAGATGCAACTAAATAGGATAATAATGCATATATTGTCCAATCAAAAGTATTAGATTGATTATTAACCAATAATACTGCTAAAAAATATATTAAGAAGAATGTAAAACCCAAAGAGCCTTCAACGCTTCCAAAAATATAGAGTGAAATACCGAAAAAGGCCCAAATAACTGTAAAGAATATAAATATTCCAATATTTGAAAGCGATAACGATGCACTAACGAAAGCTAGTACAGTCATAAAAAACCCTAAAATTGTTAAAATAGCGACTTTTCTAAGTGGGAGTGATGTTTCAATTATTATTGTAGCTATAAGAGTTACAAACACTATGGCCATTATACCATTATCCAAACCCATAAATTTGGCAACTATGGCTGCTATGATCATTAAAAAAATGGCCCTGAAGGCTTGTCCCCATTGAGGTCTGCCTGTTGGTTTTGAAAGTCTTTTAAATCTATTCCAAAATCCTTTTTTCTTCAATTCAAATCTCCAATATCTTTTTCTGAATAGGATTTTCATTTTTATTATTATTATAACTTTCTAACAAAATTAGTTGATTTTAAGGGTAGAATAATCATGATACAATTATATATCTTGTTATGAAATATATTTTATCAATTGTAAACTTTAAAATTAACTTTGAGGGTAAATAAAATATTATATATTCATATAGATATCTTTAAATATATAAACTTTTACATATTAATTTATAAATTAATAACAATAATCTTCAAAATAATAATTACTAATCCTTTAAAACCATAAATGTAATTAAAAAAAAGCAAATAATTCCATTTACTATGTTTTTATATTTTAAACTTTAAATATGGATTAATATCTATTTTATGAATAGTATATTAACTAAAAGTAGTCAATTTACATTTTGAATTATTTTTGGAGATATTGTAATTGTTTAAATGTATAATAATAAAATTTATTGAGAATAATGCTTTGGATTAATGTTAATTTTTACAAGTTGTATTCTTGAGGGTTGTGGGACCATGGTTATCGATAATGCACAGTAATAATTGCAGATAAAAAAGTAAAACCTATATATCATGAATAAACATAACAAATAAATAATTATAATTATAAATAATAATAAATTATTAAAGGTGATTTGAATGCTCACATCCGTCCAGAAGGAAATATTACAGAGCTTGATAAACTTGTACAGGAATGCAGATGCCTCCATTAAGGGAGAAGAAATTGCAGAGATTATGAACCGTAATCCGGGCACAATAAGAAATCAAATGCAGTCTTTAAGAAGTTTAGGTCTTGTAAAAGGTGTTCCGGGCCCTAGAGGAGGTTATAAGCCTACTATTAAAGCATATCACACCTTGAATATTCAAGCATCTGATAATCAAACATTAGTTCCAATTTATAGGGATGGAAAAAAGGTTAAAGATATAACTGTCTCCCAAATTGAATTTACAAGTATAACTCACCCTGGAGAATGTGAAGCAGCAATAAAAGCTGTAGGAAACATTAAATACCTTGATCTTGGAGATGAAATCAGGATAGGCCCAACACCTGTCAACAAACTTGTTGTGGATGGTGTTGTTGTTGGAAGGGATGATATGGACAATATTCTTCTTTTAGATACTACGGCAATAAGAAGCATACCAAAAAAGACAGTTCTTGAAGTTGCCACAATAGATCTAATCAAACTTGAAGGATCTGACAGTATAAAAAAGGCTGCAAAGATATTAACGGATAAAGGTATTGAGGGTGCGCCTGTAATTGAAGAGGGACATGTTATTGGAATTTTAACACTATCAGATATAACCAGAGGTATTGCAGAAAGTAAAGAAAATCTCACTGTTTCTAATGTAATGTCCAAACATATCATAACAGTAGAAAAAGATGTTATGATTGCAGATGCTATTGAAATGATGAATAAAAATAAAATAGGAAGACTAATTGTTGTAGACGAAGATGTGAATCCAATTGGTATAGTTACAAGAACAGATTTACTTGATCAAATAGCTGGACTCAGATAAGATTATTATCTACAATTTCTAAAATTACTGATACATTTGAAAATATTAATTTTAAATACTCTATGTATCAAAATAGTCTTATCAATCCATTTTAATAAAATTAATTTTAAATTATATTCTTATTTTATTGATTCAATCTAGATATAATTTTTAAATTAACGATATTTAGATTAATGATATGGATGAAAACGAAAATATTCCATATAACACATAAAATTAAGGTTGTGAAAAACTGAAAATAGAGCAAATGGAAGTTAAGGAGAAAATGAGTGTATTAGAACTCATTGAACAGATGGGAGGGTCTGGTGTTCTTGGTGCTGGAAGAATGTATCAAGCAACTAAACTCCTTGCAGAAGTTCTTGAGGATGAGGATACAGCTGTTTTCATGAGCGTTGCAGGACCCATGGTGCCTGGAGGACTTAGAAAAGTTATAAGAGACATGATTAATAATGGAATGATCGATGTTCTAATAACTAGTGGTGCAAACATAACCCACGATCTTCTCGAAGCTTTTGGAGGAAGACATTACAAGGGTACGAAAGAGGACGATGAAACACTATGTCAACAAGGGATAGGTCGGATCGGAGATATTTATACAAAATCTGAAGATTTCGAAGTGTTTGAACACGAAATCACCGAAATTTTGACAAAAATAACAGAAAAAGATAAATATTTTAGCATACGGGAATTCTTAACCAAAATTGGAAATTCCATTACAGATGAAAATTCAATACTCAGGACAGCTTCAAAAAGAAATATTCCAATTTATGCTCCAGGATTAATTGATAGTATGCTTGGACTGCAGTTATGGATGTTTAAACAAGATAATAAACTTCATCTGGATGCATCAGGAGATATGAGTGAATTATCGGATATAGTTTTTGGTTCAAAAAAAGTTGCAACAGTTATACTTGGTGGTGGACTTCCAAAACACTATGCATTGGCATCAAATCTTTTAAAGGGTGGTGTTGATGCAGCCATACAAATTACAATGGACAGAGGAGAGACAGGAAGTTTAAGTGGAGCACCACTTGAAGAAGCCAAGTCATGGTCCAAGGCTAAGGCCGGTTCAAATCTTGTAACTGTTATAGGCGATGCAACAATAATATTCCCATTGATGCTGGCGGGTGCGCTGGAGATGAACAAAAAATAATTGGCCTAAAATTTTTGACACAAAAAAAATCTTTATGGGTCAACCATAAACCATTATAATGCTAATTATCTTTTTTTAAGATATTATTATGGGATTTAAAAAATGAACATTGAACCAATACTTTACTCACTATCAGGATTTTTAATGAAACTTTCTGATGATGCCTATGATAAGAAAAAGAATATAACACTTGCAGTTTTTGCAGGGATATTCTGTGGTTTATTTATTGGCTATTTGGCAGTTACAAGTGCAGATGCAGCGTGTATATTCATAGCAATCCTTATTGGTACACTACTATCATTGAAGGTTGATAGTTTAAACCATATCGCAGCTTTATTATTATTTGTTTTAATAATCGTTTATATTGGAATTCCAAATATTGGGATAGTAACACTTTTGTTCTGTTCTTTTGCAGCATTCCTTGATGAAATTGGAAACGATAATAAATGGATCAAAAATAAGAAGAAAATAAAGAGATTTTTTAAATATAGATTTAGCCTTAAGATCACAGTAATGATCTTTGCTGTTTTAGGATTTCTTCAAAACATGTTTCCAGCACTAAGAATTCCTGGTGTTCAATATTTTTTATTTCAAACATTTATTTATTTCATATTATTTGATCTGTTTTATGAACTAGTAGGTTTAAAATTTGATATCATTTATAATGGACTTAATAGCTTTTTCAGGGTTATCCGAAGAGTAGATTGAACGTCCAACTATTATAGCATTTGCAAATTTTAATGTCTGATTTGGATCGCCACCTTGTACACCAACACCTGGAGATATTATGAAAGAATCTTCTCCAACAATAGATCTTATTTTGTTTAATCTATTGAGTTTTGTTGACGGTGCAACATAATTTTTCAAACCCATATCCACACCCATAGAAGCAATTTCCTCTGCTGCAATCTGAAGGAACCTAGATGCTCCAGGATGGGACATTTCTGTTAATAGAAATATTTCTCTATCAAATTTTTGTGAAGAATCAACACAGGCCTTCACACTATCTTCTCCAACAAAGCCATGTACAATTAGTGCATCTGCACCAGCTTTAAACGTTAGATCTGCAATTTTAGTGTTAGTTTCAGGGATATCTGCAACTTTAAAATCTGCTATTACTTTGCAATCAAATTCTTCTTTGACAATAGATATTGATTTTAAACCCTCTGCCAGTACAAGAGGATAACCGATCTTTATAGTGTCAATATGTTCTCTTACACATCCTGCAACTTTCATTGCTTCTTCAATAGTTTGAAGGTCCAGTGCAAGTATTATCCGATTTTTTATTTCCATGAATAATAATAAGTTGAATTTGTTTAAATGGTTTTTGAATCATTCATAAATATTGAAGTAAAATTGTCAGATTTGACATATATTAAATAAGTTAAATAAGAAATGGACAAATACCAATAAAAATTCAAATAAATAAAATAAACATATTCTAAATTTCAATTTAATAAAATCATAAAATTAAAGGATGATAAGATGAACCAGAAAAAATTAAAGGGCATAGTAGCAGCTATTCTAACATTTATAGTTGTAGGGCTTCTTGCTGTTCAAGCAATGTATTACCTCAAGGGATACCCACCAGGAACTGATATGTTAAAACACCAGTTTCTTGCAGCGATTGGATTTTTAATTGGTATAATTGCTGCTTCATATGTTTACACCTATGTTCAAGGGGATGATAAATCATCATGGCTATACGGTGATGGGGAAGAAGAAAAAAAATAATTTTATTTATTTATTTTGAATTTTCATTGAGACGTAAAATTTGCTATAATTATCTTGACTTGTATTTACTATCAAATCTTCGAACTGACTTGGCTATGTAAGGCTCGCATTTGTCTAACTCTGTTAAAAGACACATTCTAATGGTTTCAGTATTGATCTCTTGTTTATCGTCTAATTTTTTATTGATATTGGAAAATACTTCATTTATAATTTCATTTTTTTCTTCTAAACTATAACCTGCATTAATAGTTGCCTTTTGAAGAGAACCTTTAATTTTATCTGGATTAAATGGTTCTTTTGTACCTTTCCTTTTAATTACATCGGTCATTAACTCACCTTCCTATTAATTGGGTTTTATAACGATATACTATAAACAAGTCCATAATACTATAAAATCCTTAATCTTTTTATATTTGTATCTTATGTGATTTATTTTATTCCATAGAAAACTTTAATGTGGCATAGTAAGTATAACCCTTTGGAGAATCCTTTTTTTCATCTTTATCAAATATTATTTCGGTTGTTTTTCCGAAATGTTCTGCAGCAACCTTCAGATGATAAATTGAAATCCCAACGTCAATGGGAATATATTTATTTACAACCATGGCCTTTAAAAAGTTCGGTTTGATAGAATAAACATTAATTGCAGAATCATTTCCTGTAAAAAACCATGGTTGACTATTTGTAGCGGAAGGCGCAAGTTTTGCTGCTTCCAACAAGTTATCTGCCCCAGTTACTTTACTTATCTTTTCAATGGGGTTTCTCTTAAATTCATTCATACTGTCTCTGTATAACGGATCTAGAGGTTTTCCAAAGGCCATTAATATTATGAATTTAAGATTTGAACCATTTAATATTTCTGCCTTGGGTATTGGAATTCCCTGCCAGCAAGAACCAATTCCATTTGACGAGAAAAAAAGATCCATCTGTTGAAGCATAAAACCAACATTAGTTAGGTATCCTTCGGAGGTGTCTGAAAATACAGCAAGATAATGTGGTGCTTTTTTCATAAATCTCTGTTTAACATCTTCTGTGGAAATGATCTTTATTTCAGTATTTATGTTACTGTAAAGGGGAATTAAATTATCAAATTCTTCAGAAATCTCTTTTAATATATTATTGTCAAGGGGATTGAGATCATAATTTCTAATGGACTTTCTTTTAAAAATAATTGGATAATAATCATCTTTTTTCATGTTAATTCACCATTTACCTTAAACAATATTATCTTTCAAACTAAAACTACTCCTCATATTAATATTATAATATTATACCTCAATAATTATTCTCATACAAAAATTAAGTTTTAAATGATCTCATACCACAATTAATCAACTTTATTTTATTTTTTCTCAAGCAAAATGGAAATATATATAAACCTTGATTACAGTAACCTAATTTATAGACAATAATCCCCTATTAACAATTCTTTAACAAGATAATATTGATCACAGCATAAATATGTCAATAATACTTTAAAGGAGAATATTATTGTATACATAAAGATCAAGGAGAGTTTAAATGCATATAATGGAAGGATTTTTACCCTGGCAATGGTGTCTTTTTTGGTATCTGCTGGCAGCTCCTGTAGTTGCCTACGGTATAAAACAGATCAAAGAAATCACAGATAAAAATCCCGAATCAAAACCACTACTGGCAGTATCAGGAGCATTCATATTTGTGCTCTCCTCTTTAAAACTACCTTCAGTAACAGGTAGTTCATCACACCCAACAGGTAATGGTTTAAGTGCAGTACTCTTTGGACCTGCAGTAACATGCGTATTAGCAGCTATTGTATTGGTTTTTCAGGCACTTCTCCTGGCCCATGGAGGTATCACAACATTGGGTGCAAATATTTTTTCAATGGGAATTATTGGGCCACTAGCAGCATGGTTAATATATAAATCAATCATGAAAACAGGTTTGTCATCATCAATAGCAGTATTTTTTGCAGCTTTTGCAGGGGATATATTCACATATATTACAACAGCATCACAGCTTTCCTTGGCATTTCCAATTCCAAGTTTTGGTGCTTCATTCTTCAAGTTTATGATTGTGTTTGCATACACCCAAATACCACTTTCAATTGTAGAGGCAATTCTTACAGTCGTAATATTTGAATATATTTTGAAACTCAGACCAGATATACTTAGATCACTGAAGATTATAGGGCCTAAAAAAGTTGAGGAGAAAGTATAAATGGAAAAAAGGCATGTTATAATGTTATTGATTGCACTTTTAATAGTTGCAATTCCATTTTTCCTTTATAATGGTAAAGGTGAGGGCTACTTCAGTGGGTCAGATGATAAAGGAAGCTTAGCCATAGAAGAAACAGGTTATCATCCATGGTTTTCATCTATTTGGGAACCGAGTAGTGAAATGGAAATCCTACTTTTTGCTCTGCAAGCTGCTATAGGTGCACTTATTATAGGTTACTTCCTGGGATACTACACAGGAAAGAGAAAAATTCAAGGAAAGTGAATATTTTTGCGTTTTATTAAACACAATGAGGTTATACTTTAAGAGGATTGAAAATGGAAAGAACACTCGATGATTACGCCCATTCAAATGGTCTTAAAAATACTAATCCATCATTTAAAGTATTATTTGCACTTTTGACCATGATAATATGTGTTATATCAACATCACCAGTCATACCTCTCATTATTACATTTTTAATGATGTTTTTAATTATATTCTGGGCCAAAATACCATTTAAATTCTATTTGAAATTTATATCAATTCCATTATTTTTTGGTATTATGACCTTTTTATTCATGGCATTATTTTTTGGTATGGTGGATCCCTGGTTTAAAATAAATTTAATTAATGTAATTGTTTATAAAGATGGTTTCAATTTAGGAGCCCTAGTTTTTGCAAGAATACTGGGTGGATTTTCTTGTCTTGGTTTTCTAGCCCTTACAACTCCCATGACCGAGATATTTTCGCTACTTGAAGGATTTAAAATACCATTGGTGATACTAGAAATTGCAATGATGATGTACCGTTATATATTTGTATTCCTTGAAGAGGCAACCAACATGTATCAATCACAGAAAACACGCCTCGGCTATTTAAGCTTCAAAGGAAGTTTCAAGTCCCTTGGTATACTGGCTAGTAATTTATTTATAAGGACTTGGATGAGGGGAGAACAAGTTTATATATCCATGGAATCAAGATGTTATGATGGGTCCATTAAAACTTTTAAGACTCAAAATTCTATAAGCACCAAAAACATGGCGTTGCTTGTTTCGTTTGAGTTTTTACTTATAATCGGGACATATTTGACAGCTGGCTTTAAAATATTATGAACAATTTATAATAATAGTTTTAATTTTAATAATACACTTAAGAGATGTTTTTAAATGAAAGTCATTGAAACTAAGGACATTACATACGAATATCCTGATGGTACAAAAGCCCTTGAAAAGGTAAACTTCATGGCGGAAGAGGGTAAAATAGTTGCGCTTTTAGGACCTAACGGTGCAGGAAAATCAACGCTTTTCCTCCACTTCAATGGTATTCTTAGACCTTCCTCCGGAGCTGTTGTTATAGACGGGGAAAATGTTAACTACAACAAAAAAGAATTGATGAAAATAAGACAGAAGGTTGGAATAGTTTTCCAAAACCCTGATGATCAATTATTTGCACCAACAGTTGTTGAAGATGTAGCATTTGGACCAATGAACATGGGTCTTCCTAAAGATGAGGTTGAATCACGAGTAAAAGAAGCTTTATCCCGAGTTGGGATGGAGGGATTTGAGAAAAAACCTCCTCACCATCTAAGTGGTGGGCAGAAAAAACGTGTTGCAATTGCAGGAATTCTTGCAATGAAACCTAAAATCATGGTTCTGGATGAACCAACAAGTGGTTTAGATCCTAAAGGAGCATCACAGATACTCAGACTTCTATACCAACTTAACACAGAAGGAATGACTATTGTAATATCAACACACGATGTTGATCTTGTACCAATTTACGCATCAAAGGTCTACATAATAAGCGAAGGTAAGATAATCAAACAGGGAACTGCATCTGAAGTGTTTGAAGATGTTAAAACAATCAGAGGAGCTAATTTAAGATTACCAAGAATAGCACATCTAATGGAAATACTTGAGAAGGAAGATAAACTCCCATTTGATAAACCATATCCTCTTACAATCGGCGGGGCAAGAAAACGAATATTAAAAGAATTTGATGAATAATCAAATATAATTTTTTAATAATAATTTTTATAAAGAATAATGAATGGCAGCTTTTCTGCCATATAATTCAATCTTACTCTACTACTTTTATGGCCTTTGTTGGGCAAGAAAAGGTGCACAATTTACAACCAATACACTCTTTATCTTTAACATCAACTGTCCAGTCTTTTTCTATTTCTATGGCCTTAACCGGGCATAATGAAATGCAAGCACCACAATCGATGCAAAGTTCTTCATCTTTTTTTACAACTCGCTTTACAGGGCTAACATCAATTCCTGCCTTTTTTATGTATTCAATACCCTCTTTAGCATCCGGACCAGATATCTCTATAAGCATCTGACCGCCCTTTGGATTGATATCTGCACGGAGAATGTTGAAACTCACATCAAATTTTTTTATCATATGGGTGATTACAGCTTGGTTCACCATTTTAGGAGAAAATTTAAGCCAGGCTTTCATATTAAACACCTTCCTCTACATTCCTTACACACATAAGCCTTGAAATATCTTCTGCAGTTATCATACCCTTCACTCGATTATTTTTGTCTATTATTGGAAGGCCAGATATTTCATGCTTATCAATACGTCTTGCAATAACATCAACAGGTTCATCTTCCCTTGCAATCACGACTTTTTTGGTCATAACATCCTTTAATCTATTTTCACCCTTTGCAACTGCATTGGCAATATCCCATGAGGTTACAATTCCCAATAACTTATTATCTGAATCAACTACAGGTAGATGGTTGACATTATTTTGAACCAATCTTTTAGCAACATCAGTTATATCATCGTTAGGACTTGCTATTATCAATGGTTTTCCTTTAATTTCATTTACCAGAACCGTTTGTCTTCTAATCTTAAGAGGTCTAGGGCTTCGACCCTCAGATGCTAACAATTTAACAGGATTTGTAAGTAAGAAATTTCCATTATTGATCCAGGATTTAAGCTCTTCAGCAATTTTCAAGGCCTTTTTATAGGAGGATAATGGTGAAGATTCAATTTCAACGCCATTAATTTCAATACTACCACTTCTAAGCTCTTTATAATTGGTTTCTAATATGATTGGCTTGCTACGTTTAGCAACACCATAATCTTGGACATGGCAAACGATATCTTCGTCACTAATGGCTGTTCTTTGAGCTATATCACTATTTAAAATAGGTATCGGTATACCTGCACCAACATATAGAGTTGAACCGTATTTAGGCATAGTTGCACCACGAACATATTCATGATCCATCTCTTTCATATCTCCCTTCAACATAAGCGTACCTGCTCCATCGGTTGGAACACCATTTTTTCTTTGAACTTCGGTGTTATGTTGGGTACCTTCTCCTATTACATATCCTTCTGCACCACAAAGGAATATCTTGGTACCCATACCTATTGTTTGGAAGTATGGATCGTTTAAAAGGGGACTCAATCCACCCGCACTTGAAAAGCTTACGTTACCCATGTTAGGTAAGAGAGTGCCCATATAAGTGTAAATTGTTTCATCTGTGGAGTTCACAGCGGCAGCATAGTTCTGATAGGAATTACGTGGATTTACCATTATGGCTTCGTTGAGGTTTTCAATATTAACATGTGTTTTAAGGTCTGTTAAAGGGTAACAATCTGTTCCATAGGAACTTGCAATCAATTCAACATCTTTGCCCATAATAAGATCCTCAATTACGTGGGCCCCACCATAATCAATTCCAATTTCAGGATTTCTGCTTGGTTGGGTGGCACCAATATAAGTATCAACTGCAGCAAGTCCGGAATAAGCTTCAACTCCATTAAGATAAGTTTTGGTCATTTTTATTGGAGGATCGGTATGACCGAAGTTCAAAAAAGCTCCTGAAGAACACATGGCACCAAAAGTACCAGTTGTAACAACATCAATATCCTCCGCTGCTTTTTCAGCTCCATTTTCCCTAACAATTTGGGTCATTTCAACAGCAGTAACAACAACTGCATCTCCGTTTTTGATTCGTTCATTTATTTCTTCAATGGTCTTCATTATGAGTCACGTCCGTACCATTATAATAATTATTCAATTAACAAAAAAATATATAAAAAGAAAATAAAAGTTGAAATTTGAAAAGGAATTAAATTAACCCTCTGCATTTACCATTTAACTGTAATAATTTCTAATTCACAACATTTGGGGTCAACAAAAGAATTTGTTGCAGATCGAGTTAGATTGGACTTTTTCAACTAGGTTGATTTTCTTGGATTATATAACTATACCTTTATTGATTAACTAGTTTTTCTATTGTAATATTATGTTTATTATGTAAATTTGTATTTACTCAATAAGATTATAATAAAAACTTAGTATTTTAAGTTAGAAATTATTTTTGTAAAAAATATTTAACAGCTTGTTATAACAAAATATTTCTTTTCGTACGCAAAAATAATATAAATAATAGAAAAGATTACTCTTCATAAAAATGTTACATTAATTTAGTATTTAGTTAAAGGAGTGCTAAACATGTCATCTTCAATTGAAAATAAGTTAAATCCCGATGTATTTAAAAAAACTATTGATTCCATCGATAAGATGGCAGATTATGTAGATTTAAGAGTTAATGAAAGTAAAAATACTGTTATTGTTATGAAAGATGGTAAAATACAGGAAATACGTTCTGGATCAGATTTCGGTGGATCAGTAAGGGTTCTCAAGAATGGTTCTTGGGGATTTGCATATACCACTCAGCTATCCAAACTAAATGAAATGGCTGAATCAGCATTGAAACTTGCAAAATCAACAAAAAGTGATGTAGAATTAAACGAAGTAAATTCCTACAAAGATAATGTTAAATTCAAGGCCAAACTTTTACCCTCTAAAGTATCTTTAGATGAAAAGAAGGAGATTGTACACGATGCAGATGCAGCAGCCAAGATCGAACAAATTGTTAGCACAACTGTAAATTATGTTGATGGAGAAGGTACTACTCTGTACTTAAACTCTGAAGGTACTTGTCTCACAATGGAAGAATCAAGGGTGGCAATGTTTATAAATGCAGTTGCAGCATCTGAAGAAGGTATACAGTTTGGACATAAAAGTATTGGTGGTTCAAGAGGATTTGAGGTTATTAAAGATCAGGATATCGAGAATTTTGGCAGAACTGCTGCATTAAAAGCAGTAAGGCTCCTTAATGCAAAATCACCATCATCTGGAAGTTTTCCAGTAGTCCTTGATCCGGAATTAACAGGTGTTTTTATTCATGAAGCACTTGGACATGCCTCTGAAGCAGATCTAATACTTCAGAACGATTCGATATTAAAAAATAAGCTCGGAACCCAGATAGGTTCAAATCTAGTAACTATAATTGATGATGCAAGCATGGATGCATTCGGATATTATCCATATGATGCTGAGGGTGTTAAAACATCAGAAAACATTCTGGTAAAGAATGGTGTTCTTACATCACTTCTAAGCTCAAGGGAAACAGCATCAAAACTTGGAATTAATTCCTCTGGAAATGCTAGATCTTCGGTTGGTGAACAACCAATTGTCAGAATGAGTAATACATATTTAAAACCAGGTGATCAATCGTTTGAAGAATTATTGGAAGGTATGAAAGATGGAATATATCTCAAAGGATCAAGAGGGGGACAAGTAGATACTGGAAAGGGTGTATTCCAATTCAATGCAGCTGAATCTTTTATGATAAAGGATGGGGAGATAAGAGATCCTCTCAGGGATGTTTCACTTTCAGGCAGTATTATGGAAATTCTTAATAATGTGGATGCACTCGGATCAGACTTTAAAATGGGTGTTGGGTTCTGTGGAAAATCCGGACAAACAGTTCCTGTTGGAGACGGAGGACCTCATGTGAGAGTTTCCAAGGCTACTGTGGGCGGAGCAACATAATAATTCTTATACAAGAATCATGGAATAAAATTTAGGAGGAAACCTATGTTAACTTCAGAAGATGGAAAATTTCTTGTTCAACTTGCAAGAAAGGCAATTGTTACATATTTGGTTGATAAAGAAATAATAGAAATTCCTGAAGATGCTGATCCCAAATTAAGGGACAATATGGGGGTTTTTGTAACATTAAACCATGAAAATCAACTCAGAGGATGTATTGGTTACCCCGAACCAGTAATGCCTCTTTTAAATGCCGTGGTTGATGCTGCAATATCTGCTGCAACAAGGGATCCAAGATTTAATCCAGTAACTCCTGTTGAACTTGATCAGATAAATGTAGAAGTAAGTGTTCTAACTAAACCCGTTCTTATTGATGTGAAAAATCCCACAGAATATATTGAAAAGATAAATATTGGTCAGGATGGGCTTATTGTTGAAAGAGGTCCATACAGAGGATTATTATTGCCTCAAGTTGCTACAGACTGGGGGTGGAATGTGGAAGAACTACTTTCAAATACTTGTATGAAAGCTGGACTTTCATCGGATTGCTGGCAACTCAATGATGTAAAAATTTATAAATTTTCATCCCAAATATTTGAGGAATAAAGAATTTAAACAAAATAATTAATTTTTTTATTACATTATGATTTAAACGAAGGTTAAATATCATAGAACATACTTACCTTAATACACTATCTGAGTTTCTAATTGTGCAATTAAATTTCACTAAAGTTTCAATCATTAAAACTCGTTATATCAGTTCGTATCGTCATATTATCTGATATATATTTAAAAAAAAAGGATAACAAATTAAATTTATAAAAAAGTGATCAAATGTTTATACCAACTATTCCAACACCAGAAGAGGTTCTGGACAAAAGTTTTAGCAGGGCTAAGAAGGCTGCTAATAAAGTCAGAAGTTCAAAAATTCCTCGTCATCAAAAATCAAAGAAGACAGAAGAGGCAAGGATCAAAACTGCTTGTCAAGTAACTGAAGAAACATTCAATAGCATACTTGAAAAGATTCCTAAGATCTCAACCTTGAATATGTTTTACCAGGACTACATAGATGTTGTGGTAGGGGTTGATCAATTTAAAAAATCCCTTGGGGCTCTTAAATGGGCAGTAGATTTAATATCAAAATTTGAAAATCAATATGTTTTCAAAATACGCAGATCAAGCTCGGAAGATGCTTCAAAGGTTAGGAAAGAAGCATTTGGAAGATTAGCATCGGTTGTATATCGTATTGAGGATGAACTAAATTTTCTGGATTTTGCAAAGCAGAAGTTAAGGAACATGCCAACTATTGATTTCAAGGCAACAACCGCGGTTATTGCAGGATTCCCTAATGTGGGAAAATCAACTCTACTTCGCCAGTTAACTACAGCAGAGCCAAAAGTAGCTGATTATCCATTCACAACTACAGGGATTCAAATTGGTCATCTTGAACATAAATGGACACATTTTCAGTTCATAGACACACCAGGACTTCTTGATAGACCAGTACAGGATATGAACGAAATAGAATTAAATGCAATGGTTGCACTTGAACATCTTGCAGATATTGTTTTTTACATATTCGATGCATCTGAAACATCAGGATATCCATTAGAAAGTCAATTAAACCTTTACAATGAAATAAAACATGTTTTCAAAACTCCAATTCAATGTATTTTTAACAAAATGGACCTTGTAGAAAATATTGAATATGTAAATGGTTACATTAACCAATTGGAAAGTCCTCTTATGCTCTCAGCATCCGAGGGGATTGGTGTTACTGAAATAATAGCTAAAATGGAGGAATTTGACAATGAAAAGAAGAAACGCAGCTGAAGAAATGTTTAAAGATGTTATTTATACAATTAAAGAAAAACAAAACGATTTAGGGCGAACACTCAATGAATATACATCAAATTCGCCTCTAAAGCCCAATATGGATATTGTTGAAGATGAAGAACAGTTAACTGTCATGACAGACTTACCTGGTTTTAAAAGACAAGACATTACAATAGACATAACAGAGGATACAATTGAAATTACAGCTCAGTTCGATGGAGATACTGAAGCTGAAGGAAAAAATTTCCTGAAAAAGGAAAGAAATCATGGGAAAGTAAATAGAATTATAAATCTTCCCGTAAAAGTAAGAAGCACAGAATCATCAGCTAAATTAGAAAATGGCGTTCTAACTGTTATTTTACCTAAATTAGAAAAGAAAGAAACATTTGAAGTCAAAGTTGATTGAGCTTCAAAGAATTAAGATTTTTAATATTAAGAAATATTATACCCAATTCAATTTTAGTATTCCATTCCCTTTTAATATTTAATTAAACAATATGAAAATTAGTATCTTACTTTCCCTATGTGCCTTGTACTTCCTGGATCTTCTCCATTGTAGTGGGACAAATAGTAAATAAACCATTCAATCGGAATTATCAGTATGAATGGTGCTAGGAGGGGATGTATGTTGGAATAATCGTTCATATTGAATGTGATAGTTTTTGCACCTATTTCATTTGAAAATTCTATGGATTTACTGGTTAGCTCATCACCAGGGAAACCTGCATCTAAAAATATTATTGGAACATTTTTCTCTGCCCTTTCTATTAAACCATGTCTAAACTCTCCTGAGTAAAGTGGACAGGCATGTTTTAGTGCTCCCTCCATTAACATGGTCATTGCAACCTTGTAGGCCAAACCAAAGTTTGGACCACTACCCATACAATAAAAGATATCTTCATCTTTATATTTTTTGGCTAAAATTCTATTTTCTTCCTCTGTACTCTTGATCAATTCTTCTATAATGGATGGAATTTGTTTTAGATCGTTTAAAATCTTTTCAGCTTCCGCTGATCCTTCAATTGAAAACAGAATTTCATATAGGCATAGAAGTTGTGTCATATAGGTTTTTGTACCTAATATTGCGGTTTCTCTTCCACAACGAGTCAGTACTGAATCATCAGATTCTTTATTCATACTGCTTTCAGGTTCGTTTGTAATTGAAATAGTATAAATACCATTTTCTTGCGCTTTCCTGAGTGCTGCTAAAGTATCTGCAGTTTCACCTGATTGTGATGTTAATATTAGTACTGAATTTGATTTTTGAAGGTTTTTATGATGCACAAATTCATAGCCAGTATGAACTTCAATATTCATGTCTGATAAAAAACCAATTGCATCCCTAGCAGAGTAACAAGTGGAAAGTGAACTCCCGCAACCAACCAAATAAATTCTATCCATTCCATTTATTTTCTCTGCAATCTCTTTCATATGAGATTCTTCTTCATTTAAAGTCTTTTTCAGTGATTTAGGCTGTTCTAAAACTTCATTGTACATATCATACTTCATATATTCATCCCTCAAAAATATCAAGCTTTTCAGTGAATTTCTTATAGGTAACATTAATATCTTCATCAATTACCCTAGTATCTGCAGTTGTCTCCATGAAACCAGATTCAACTTTAAATCTTGGTACTATGTGAACGTGGAGATGTTCTATACTTGCTCCTGCAGTTTTTCCAAGGTTTAATCCAACATTGATTCCGTCGGGTTTAATAACCTGCCTGATAAGTGATATTGATCTTTGAACAAGACAGAACAATTTTTCCAATTCTTCTGAATTCAGTTCATTTAAGTCTGTAAAGTGCTTAACAGGTACAACCTCTAGATGGCCTCTACTGTATGGAAATATATTCATTAGAACCATATTTTCTTTATCATTGTATAAGACCATTTCTTTTATATCTGGATTGCCCTCTGCTATTGCACAAAATACACAAGGTACATCATGTTTTTTATACTTCCAGGATTTTCTTGATGGGGCAAAAATAACATCATGACAGTTATTAAGTGATTCTTCAATCTTTTCAGTTGATTTAACAACTTCATTTTTACGGATTTCAAATAATTTTGCAATACAAACTGCCATCTCCGCAACTTCGCAAGCATCTGAACCTATTAGACATATCATTGGTTCCTTTCCCCAAGCACCCTTATGATATATCACATCTGGAACTGTTCCTGATTTTTCGATTGCAGTTTCAACTCCCCATGGAATTGTACTGCCTTCAATTTCTTTAACTTTAGCAGGTTCTTGAGTCCGGTTATAGGATGATACTTCCAATCCAAGTTTTCTGCATATATCAAGTATCATTGGGTTGTACTTCAAGTTTATTGCACTTCTCTTGGATGGGTCGTGTTTAATGATAGTAAGTACTAATCTAGCCATATGGGACGAACTCATAAAATCAGGAGGCATTACAGCTTTAGGCATACCATTAACAATTGTAATCCTTCCGGGAATGCCTACGACTTGGTCAATTGTTTTAGCATCCTCAATTGCCATTACTATATTGCTGCGAACCTCCGGAATTAGTTCAGCAAATTCTGAAGAGTTTTCCAGTATTTTAACGGCCTTTTGAACCTTATCTTTCTCCATGATATCTTCCATAGCACAATATCTTCACATGATCAGATATAAGATATTGGTTTTTTGTGGTTATATTAAAAATAATTTTTTTGAAATTATCTTAGAATAAATGTCATATTATTATTCTTGCACCAAAAGACATGTAACAGGATTGGAAACATACATTTTATAATTGAAAATTCCAGAAACAGCATATTAACTCTATAACAACATGATATTATCTTTAATAGATTTAATAATGATGCTTGTTTAAATTAACATTCTTTAAAAATGTTTTCATCAAATTCCATTCCTTTAATTTTCTTTATTATTTTACAAGTACTATCGAGTTGTCCTTTTTTATATCCTTCAATCTTTACAACTTCAGTATGTATCCCTCTATCTGTTAGTTCTTTTTTTAGATTGGTTATATCATAGTTCTGATCTGAACCTATAGTAATTATATCAGGTTTAATTTCTTTCACAATCTTGAACATATCATTTTCATTTCCAAGATAGGCTTCATTAACAAATTTTATCATTTTAACAACTTCTAATCTCTGTTTTTCATCAACTACTGGTACTCTTTTCTTTGATCTTACAGTTGAATCCCTTGCAACTACTACCACAAGTTTGGAATCTTTCCCTCCAACTTTTTTTGATTCTTCAAGGTAATATCCATGACCTGGATGTATTATGTCAAATGTTCCTGTTGCCATAACTATTTTAATGTTTACACCCCTATTAAATTCTATTTTAGTGAATAAATGAAAAATTAATCTTTCAACATATTTAAGTTAATTTTTTATATTGTTCATGTATTTATACTTGTCAAGACAATAAAAACTATCTCGTGCATATGTACATTAATGGTATTATTATTTTAATAAGATTCTATAAAATCTTAATTCTCTAAAATAATATTAATCTCCTATCAGTATTCCATTATCTAAAACAAGGAATAAAGAAATAAATTATTAACAGGATTATATCAAATAAATAATTAGAATATTTTTCATTTATCCGAATGTGGTAACAGTTATGAGTTCAAAAATAGCCCAAGGAAGTATTGTAATACTAATGGGATCATTCCTATTCCGTATAGGGGGTTACATTTACAGATTTCTTATGGCTAATTTATTAGGGCCTGCAGGATATGGTATTCTTGGTCTTACACTCCCATTTCAGGGTTTTTTAATAATAATTGCGGGAGCAGGACTTCCTCCTGCCATTGCCAAGCATGTGTCTGAATATTACGCAAAAAATGATACTGAAATGGTTAAAGCAGTTATAAACATATCCACTAAGTTGATGATTGCACTTGGTCTCATCTTCAGTGTTATCATATTTTTTTTAGCTGAACCTCTTGCAATGGGATTATTCGGCAAACCCGAAGCAATATTACCATTTCAGTTAATCGCTTTAATAACACCATTCAGTGTAATTGTAGGGGCGATAAGAGGAACATTCCAGGGATTTTATCAGATGACAAATATACTGATAACAAGAGCATTTGAACTTATTTTCATGGTCATATTTGCAGTGGGATTGGTTTTTGCAGGATTTTATGTTGCAGGTGCAGTTATAGGTACTGCAGTGGGATTTATGGCAGCATTAGCAGTTGCAGTTTATCTCTTCCAGAGAGATGTGCAAGGAAAAATATCCCAACCAAAAAAATTACTTTCACGAGCATCAAAAACTTTGACTTTTAATGATGAGCTAAAAATAGCGAAAATGTTACTTTTCTTTTCAATACCTGTAGTTATAACGGGTTTAGCAGAACTGGCACTATATGATATGGGGACACTAGTTATTGGTCATTACATGGCCAGTGAATTTGTTGGATATTACAATGCAGCAAGTCCTGTTGCAAGATTGCCACTCATAATATCTATGGCAGTTGCTACTTCCGTACTTCCAGCAACAGCAGAAGCTATGAGTCTTAATAATACGGAACTTCTTAAAACATATGTTTTACAATCTTACCGTTATGTATCATTATTTGTTGTACCACTCTGTATAGGAACAATTGTATTTGCTACGCCAATCATATCAATACTATTTGGACAGGCGTACATACCGGGATCTGCCGCTCTCCAGATATTAGCGGCGGGAATGCTTTTTTTCACAATCTATACTGTTTCATCAAGCATTGCACAAGGATTAGGACATCCAAGATTACCTATGTACGTACTGATAATTGGAACAACTATAGATATAATATTAAGCATAGTTCTCGTACCGCCATATGGAATTAATGGTGCTGCAATAGCCACAACCATCACATCTCTATTTATTATGTCGACATTAGTATGGAAAACACTTCAACTAGCAAGAATCAGTTTACCTGTAATGGATTTTGCTAAAATTACCATAGCTTCCATAATCATGGGGATTGTTTTCATTCCATTTCCACAGACTAAATCATTCTTTTTCCTGGCTTTAATAATATCTCCATTCATATATTTCGGAGTTCTAGCAGTGATTGGAGGATTAAAATTAGAAGATGTAAGAATAATGCGCAAACTCGGTAATAAATTAGGGCCATTTTCGGGTATATATAAAAAATTAATAGGTATTTTAGAAAGATTCGCTGTTTGATTTAAGTTCAGATTTAAGTTCAGCCCACATATAATGCTCGGGACCACAACCTGTTACAATCATATACTTGTATTGAGATTTGTAGATTATTTCAATTATTTTCTCTCTTCTTTTGGGCATATATTCATATGCTAAAGGATAAAACTCAGCATCAAGTACTTTGCTGATTTTGTCATAATATTCCCTAGCTGCTTCAATAGAACTTCTACCTGGAACAACATAAACCATTTTAGGTTTTGCTGAGATCAATGCATCCAAATGATCTTCAAAGATATCATCTTCTCCAGTATCAGGAGTGGTATAAATAAATCCAAGATCACCTTTAACATAGTCTTCCATAAATTGGACATTTGCCTTCAGTGCATCTCCATTATCTCCTTGACCCATTCCTACAAGTTTATCCTCTATTTTCATTATTTCAAACCTTCCCGGAGGTAAAATGGATAAATCAAGTGATTTTGATACTTTTTTAACTGTATTTTCAACATTTTCAGGTGTTGGTGTAAACGATGCGTAGGTAGTAACTGCACATAATAAATTGTAGAGATTGTAAAGCCCAAAAGCAGGAGTTTTTATAGTTAAGTTGAGAGGAACAGTCTCATCGGTTGGGTAATTGAATACATTACCTTCAATTTTTACAGTCCATTGATCAAAATCTTTTGAAAGTTCAGTTAGCATCATATCTGGTTTGGGTCTCTCAAAACCACAACTGCACCTGAATACTCCTCTGTGATTTGAATATTTAATGGTATAATTAAGGACTTCTCCACATAATGGGCAATAAATATCAGTATTTGAAGATTCATCATTCATGTTAATTTCCAGACCATAATATGTCACATGAGTATCTGCTTCTTTTCTTTTCCCAATATAAGCAGTTCTTGGATCATCAGCGTTACATATAACAATTCCCCTTTTCATAGGTGCACTTAAAAGTTCTTTAGCTTTTAAATAACTATTGAAAGGATTTGAAACCCCGGCTACGAAGGAATGTTCCCTTGAAACATTGGTGTAAACAACCCCTATAGGTTGCACTAGCTTACATACCTCATCTGGAATAGCATGCATAATATCGCGTATACCGTACTCAAAAACACCCAAATCAATATTATCGCTAAGTAATCCTGTTGCAATAGCATTTAAAGTGTTACTATCATAATTATAAGATATTGATGTATCATTTGCTAAAAATAAACTAATTAACTTAGTAGTGGTAGTTTTTCCATTAGTGCCAGTTATTATGATACTTCCAATGCGTGGCTGCTTGGCTAACTCTCTTAAACAATCATCTGATCCTATGTTTAAGAATAGATAACCTGGAAAGCTTTTTCCCATACCTTTACCTAATTTAACTACGTTCTTTGCAAATTTTCCCGATATTCTGGCGGTTTTACATCTAATTTTTCCATATAGTCCCATGATCTGTAACGTGTGATTAAGAGGTATTTAAACTCTTCTAAATACTACTTAAAAAACCCAAAATATTTCTAGTACAAAAAATAAAGAAACAAATGCATGATAATTCTTAAAGGGAT
This sequence comes from Methanobacterium spitsbergense, assembly GCF_019931065.1. NCBI lineage: Archaea > Methanobacteriati > Methanobacteriota > Methanobacteria > Methanobacteriales > Methanobacteriaceae > Methanobacterium > Methanobacterium spitsbergense. The sequence continues at coordinate 292,582 of NZ_JAIOUQ010000007.1, forward strand.
AGGTTCGAGTCCTTATATAGGGGTAGGCCAAGTTAAAACTCTTGATAATTACGATTTTTGATAAATTGGTTGACTATGGAATATGTTCTATATCAACCAATCCGACAAATACTTAAGATGAGGAAGTTTGTTGATAGAAAAGAAAATGAAATTATTTTAAGAAATTCCAGTAAAATTCTCAACTAATAATCCTGTTACAATATTTTTTGATATTTGAGGGCATCTATAAAATCTATTTTTCCTTTGTAAAGAGCAGAACCAATTACAACACCAAATGTTTTTGTTTTACTCAGATTTTCAATATCCATAAGAGATGTCACTCCTCCAGAGTAAATAACTGGAATATCAACAGCATTTAAAAGTTCTAAAAGTGGATCCATGTCAAATCCACTCATCATTCCTTCAACATCAACATTAGTGAAAAGTATGCCTCCAGCACCTTTTTTTTGGAGGGAAACACCGAGTTCAGATGCATTTTTTTCAGTTTTTTCCATCCATCCTTTGATAACAACCTTTGAATCCTTACTATCCAGTGCCACAAGGATTCTATTGCTTCCATATTTATTTGATAGCTCCTCTACTGTTTCGGGATTTTCGACTGCCATGGTGCCTAAAATAACCTTTTCAACACCAATATCTAATAGATCCATAGCATCTTGAACTGTACGGATTCCTCCTCCTAGTTGAACAGGTATTGACACAGTATCAAGAATCTTTTCCACAACTTCCAAGTTTTTTGATTTGTTTCCAAAGGCACCATCAAGATTAATAACGTGTAAGATCGATGCACCTTTATTTTCCCAGTCTTTTGCAACAATTTCTGGATTTTCAATGACCACTTGTTCGGTGCCTGGTATTCCCTGGACTAACTGCACACATTTACCGTTTTTTATATCCACAGCAGGTATTATAAACATTGAGTATTCCTCCTAATGAATTTTTTCTAATTTTAAACCATATAAACAAGTTTTCTAATAACTCCTGGACTTTACAACATTCTTATAAAAGGTATATTCCCCATATTAAAAATCTATTCAATGAAAATTATCTTAAATAGGTAATATTACTTGACCGACGTTTATCTTAATGTTGGAGAATACCCCATGTGTGAGGGTGGGGATGAATCCAACCACTACATATAAATAATAATTTAACAATAATTAATATTATCGTATGCGATAACCAAGCATACTACACTTAATCTAATCAGTACCGTAGGAACTACGGAAATTAAAGCTTCTCTGAAAAAAACCACATTAGTGGATTTAATGAAGGAAGAAACTCCTTCCGAAAGGGAGGGGTAGTTCACAAAAGAAGTTTATTAGCATTATTATAAAAATTAATTAAATATTAGTATTATATTATTTCAATAAAATTTTATACCTCATTGAATAAATTCTTTTATTAAACCTCTATAAAAATGAATTAAAATCCTAAAGTGGTCAAATTATGATAAAAACTCCTGTAAAAGAATTAGAAAATCGTATGGAACGTTTTAGAACTCTTATGGATGAATTTAATCCTGAATGGGAAATAGCAGTTATATTTAGCAAAATAAACCTCTATTACTTTACAGGAACAATGCAGGAGGGTATGCTAATCATACCAAGGAATAAAGAGGCTACTTTTTGGGTTAGACGGAGCTATGAAAGAGCGCTTAATGAATCATTATTTCAAAAAATAGAGTCAATGAATAGTTTCCGAGATGCTGTTAAAAGTTTTCAAAATCTTCCAGATACTGTTCATCTGGAAACTGAAGTTGTTCCACTTGCATTTTACAAACGATTTCAGAAACATTTCCCATTCAACAATTTTAAACCTCTTGATAATGTTATTTCCACAGTTAGGGCAATTAAAAGTGAATATGAATTAGCTTTTATGAGGAAAGCGGGTCAAATTCATCAACATGTATTGGAAGACATGGTGCCAGAGATGTTAAAGGAGAAAATGAGTGAAACAGATCTTGCTGCAGAGCTTTTTAGGGTAATGATTAACGAAGGACATCATGGTGTTACCCGTTTTGGTATGTTTGACACCGAAATAGTTTTAGGTCAGATAGGTTTTGGTGAGAGTTCAATATATCCAAATTATTTTAATGGACCTGGTGGAAATTATGGGATGAGTCCAGCAGTTCCTGTCATAGGATGTCGTGATAGGAAATTGAAAAGTGGAGATCTTGTATTTATTGACGTTGGATGTGGCGTAGAAGGCTACAATACAGATAAAACAATGACATACATGTATGGCCAACCATTGCCAAAATATGTTTTAGAGATCCATAGTAAATGCGTTTCTATTCAAAATGAAATTGCAGAATTGTTAAAACCAGGTGCTATACCTTCAGAAATTTACAATACAATAATAAATTCTCTTGAAAAGGACTTTCTCAAAAACTTCATGGGGTTTGGAAATCGTAGAGTAAATTTCCTAGGTCATGGAATTGGATTATTAATAGATGAAACCCCTGTAATTGCAAATGGATTCAATGAACCTTTACAAGAAGGAATGGTATTGGCATTGGAACCTAAAAAGGGAATTAAAGATATTGGAATGGTTGGAATTGAAAACACATTCATAGTCACATCTAATGGTGGAGAATGTATTACAGGAAACAATCCGGGTTTAATTTCAGTTTTTTAGATTAAATTAATAATTCACAAAATCTGTATTAAATATTCCAATTAATTAGATTTCCCTCTAATTTTTTTATATCTTTAAACAGGGACTTAATATCAACAACATAAATAATCAAAAACAATAAAAATATTTGTTAGAAATTTGAGGTTATTCAATGGTTAAAACTGCATTTAAAATAGCTTACATTGGGACAGATTTCTATGGGTTCCAGAGGCAGCCTGATCTACCCACAGTAGAAGGTGAACTTCTAAGGGGATTTAAAAAGGCCGGTGTTATGGATGATCCCAATAAATCAAATTATTCAATAGCAGGAAGGACAGATAGAGGAGTACATTCACTTGGCAATGTAATATCTCTCCATGCAGATTCAAATGCAACAATAAATCAAATCAACTATTATCTTCCGGCTAGTATTCAGATCATTGGTAAAGTAGAAGTTCCACATGGATTTAAACCGAGATTTGCAGAATACCGACATTACAAATATATATTCTTCATGGATCCCTATAATGAAAAAATTTTGAATTTAGAACTGATGAAAAATGCTGCAAAGATGTTGGAGGGCACACACAATTTTCATAATTTTTCCAAGAGAAGTGAAAGATCCCCCATAAGAAATGTTAAAGAGCTAAATGTTAACCAAATTGGGCAATTAATAGTTATAGATGTAATTGGAGAAAGTTTCCTCTGGAATATGGTCCGTAAAATGGTACAAGTAATAACCATGGTAGGAAATGGAAAAATGGAAGACACTGAAATAAATCTCTTGTTAAATCCAGATAATCATGCTCCAATTACCCCAGTACCTCCTGAAGGCCTGATACTGATGGATATTAAGTACAAGGACATAGACTTTACATACGATAAATATGCAAGAAATAACTTCTTTAAAACTCTTAAAGAAGAATATATTCGTAGAAGGACAATTGCTGCAGCTGAAGAAGAGATGATGAAAGTTTTAAAAGCCCCGTAGAAATCCCAGATAACCATAAATATTATGTGAACAATAGATCCCCATAATCAACCAATGGAGGAAATCACCTGGTATATAGGAATGATAGTTCATATGGTATGAAAGATTTAGATTTATTTTTAAAAATCGAAGGATCCCATAGGGCAGTTATAGTAGGACATGATCCTGGACTGACAGTAGGGATAGCCATACTAGACCTTAAAGGAAATTTAATTTCACTTGCTAGTTTTAAAGAGATCAGAAGGTCAGAAATAGTTAGTCACATTATAAACTATGGAAGGGCTGTTTTAATAGCTACTGATGTTTTTCCCGCACCAAAAAATGTCAAAAAAATTGCATCTACATTAAATTCTAAAATATGGTCTCCTTATAGAAGTATGTCTGTAGAATCGAAAATTTACATTGTTGATTCTTATTTACAAAATATTTTCACCGATAAAAAATCATTTAACTTACCTCAAAATGCACATGAGAGGGATGCACTTGCGGCAGCAGTAAAAACCTACAGAGATTATCTTAAAAAATTTCAACAGATAGAGAAACGTGCAGAAAAGGCGGATTTATCTTATAATGAAATTGATAGCGTCAAAACAATGGTAATAAATGGTACCTCAATTAGTACAGCTATAGATCAGATAGTTATTGATGGAGAAATTAAAAAAAATGATTCAAATAAATTAAATAAAGAATCAAAAGATATAATAACTTATGGAAACTCTGAATCTGAAAGGAATATCCAGTTAGATGAAGGAAAATTAGATGAAAAGCTTTCAAATGATCCAAACAGGATAATTAATTCGAATCTAAATGATAATGTTTCGATTTCTAAATTGAATAATAAATTAAAATCACAACAGAAATATATCAAAAATTTAAAGTTGAAAAATGCCCTACTTGAAGATGAAATTATTGAGAATCAATCTGAAATCTCAAAACTCCGATCAAAAATCAATAAACTCCACAGGGAATATACAAAAAAAATTCTACAGAAGAAAGAACTATCATCAAAAATAACTATGATAAAAAGACTCCAAGAACAGTATTCTAATGAAAAAGCCAAAAGAATCGAACTTGAGAAAAAATTGGAGTCAAGAAAAGATATTAGTGCACTGGAACTATCTGAAAATGCAGTACCTGTGAAGATCATAGAATCTTTTACTAAGGAGGGTATAAGAGATGCTTTTGATCGTTGGAAAATTAAAAGGGATGATGTTGTCCTGCTTAAAAATTCGGAAGGCGGCGGATCACAAACTGCTTTGATGATTGTGCAGCTTGATGTTAAAGCAGTTATAACTATGGATAAAATTTCTGATCCTGCAGAAAATATATTCAAAAAAAATTTGATTCCATTGATTCCAGCTAGTGATGTTAAAATCAATTCTATGAATGAATTTGCTACAATAAATTCTAAATCCCTAAAAAGGGAGATAGATAAATGGAACGAAACTGTAATGGATCAGAGGAAAACTGAGGATGAAAAAAAGTTAATGAATCTTGTTGAGGAGTATCGGGCCCAGAGAAGGAGATCATCTGATCAATAATTTAAAATAAATTTAAAAGATAGAATACTAATATTATTAATCTTCAAAAAATCAACATCCAAATAGAATTACACTAGATTTTAAATAATATTAAGGATTATCAAATATGAAAATTGTTACTATCGTAGGCACCAGACCTGAAATAATTAAAATGGCTCCTGTATTGGCTCAAATGGAAAAGGATGATATTGATAATATTTTAATCCATACAGGGCAACACTACGATTATGAGATGTCGCAACAATTTTTTTTAGATTTAGAACTCAAGAAACCAGAATACAATATTGAAGTTGGTTCAAATTCTCATGGTAAACAAACTGCTCTAATGATTGAAAAAATTGAAGATATTTTAAAGATTGAAAAACCACATATAGTACTGGTTCAAGGAGATACCAACGCAGTGCTTGCAGGTGCCATTACAGCATCCAAGATGCATATACCAGTAGGCCATGTGGAAGCAGGGTTAAGGTCATATGATAAAACCATGCCTGAAGAGATAAACAGACAGATAGCAGATGTTTGTTCCGCAATGTTCTTTGTACCAACAGAAGAATCAGCTATCAACCTGCTATTTGAAAATATTGATCCAAATAAAATTTTCATTACAGGAAATACAATAGTTGATGCTTGTATTAGACATCTGAAAATTGCTGAAAGAAAATCTAACATACTATCCAAACTGGGAATAACAGGAGATTTATTAACCCTTACAATGCACAGAGCAGAGAATGTGGATGATCCAGAAAGACTCAAAAATATTGTAGACGCACTTTTGGATTTAAAAAACATTACAGTGATTTTCCCGGTACATCCAAGAACTTTAAAGAATCTAAAAAAATTTGGATTATACAACAAACTCGAAAGTGTTTCCCATATCAAACTCATTAAACCCATCGGATACTTGGACTTTCTGTTACTTCTCTCCAAGTCCAAAGTAGTAATGACAGACTCTGGAGGATTACAGGAAGAGGCTATAACACTCAATGTGCCATGTATAACTTTAAGATACAATACTGAGCGTCCAGAAACAGTAACGGCTGGCGGGAATATATTAGTTGGTGCAGAAAAAGAAAGAATATTAGATGCATTCAATAAAATATGTAATGACCTTGGGATCTACAATAAAATGAAGAATGCTAAAAACCCATTTGGTGACGGTAACTCTTCGGATAATATTTTAAAATCAATATTAGTTGCTAAAAAATCAGATAAATTAAAAATTAGTATTCCGGAAAAAATAGTAGATTATGATGGTAGAGAACTTTTAAAGATTGATAACGATATATCTGTATCTCAATATGAAGAACTTAATCCTGGTTCAAAAATTTGTATGGTATTTGCAGATAATAATCCAAGATTTCCTCATTCTGAACTCAATTTGAAAAATAAAGTAATAATTGTAAACAAATTCAGGATTGAATGATAATTAATTGTTTATTTTCAATTAACCAAAATATTTATATACAAAAGTTTATCTTATTCCTATCCCAATGAAGAACAAAAGAATAAATGGAAATTTAATTATCTTTATTGGAGAATGAATCAATGAAAATACTTGTTTTTGAATTTGCCACATTAAACAAACTAGAAGATTCATCCATTACAGCTGAAGGCAGTGCAATGCTTCAAGCGCTTCTAGAAGATCTTGATGAATTTAAAACATATAACCTGATTCCAAATGGATCTGAAACCATTAAATCCTTCAAATCCAATTCAATTTCTATTACTGGAGATTTAAAGGACTGGATTCGTAGTAATATTAATCAATTCGATGCATGTATACCAATAGCACCCGAAGAAAATAATTTACTTTACGATCTCACACGAATCATTGAAGAACAGGATGTTGAAGTTATTGGTTCCAATTCAAATGCTGTTAAGAAAACAACGAATAAATGTGATACATACAATGCATTGAAGAATAAAGTTTCCATCATAAAAACTGAAAAGGTCTACTTCGAGGACAGCATTAAAAAATTCAAAGAACAAATAGATAAATTCAATACAGGTTTACATAAACAATCTCAAGTATTAAAACCCGCTGATGGTGTTTCATGTTCTGGTGTAAATGTTATAAATTCCTTCAATGAATTTATAGCAGCAAAAGATCAAATAAAGATGCACACTCAACTTCCCTATTTTATTTTGCAGGATTATATCTCTGGAGTTAATGTAAGCGTCAGTTTGTTAAGTAATGGTGAAACTGCTATTCCGTTGAGCTTAAATCTTCAGGATGTAAGTTTGAAATCTGGTGAAATTAAATACCATGGTGGAAAGGTACCTTTTGAACATAGGCTATCAGATGTTGCCATGGAAACTGCAAAAAATGCAGTTGAATCGATTGATGGTCTTATAGGTTATGTTGGAGTTGACATGATAATTGATGATGAAAAGAATAATGTATATGTTGTTGAGATTAACTCTAGAGTTACAACTCCATATGTTGCACTTAGAAAGTTACTAAACTTCAACTTAGGTGAGGCCATAATAAATTCTGTTCATGGAGAACTTCCAACTGAAATTGAGTTAAATGGACAAGTACACTTTTATAAGGAGGGTAAAACCCTCAGGGTTAGTGTTTTAAAATGAAAATTGCAGGATTTGATATTGGAGGGGCAAACACCGATATTGCCATAGTTGATTTTGATGAATCTGGTAACATTATCTCCATAGAAACAGATTTTATGTATTTACCAATGTGGATGAAGAAGGACGAGCTAAAAGAAGCTTTGGATGATCTCATAGGGGACAATGAGATTAATGCAGTTGGAGTATCCATGACAGCTGAACTAGTTGATGCATACAAAACAAAAAAAGAAGGAGTTCTGGATATTGCACAGAAATCAGTTGATACATTCAATGTTCCAGTTGGTTTTGTAGGACTCAACGGAATAATAGAAATGTCAAATGTTATTAAAGATCCAATGAAAGTTGCAGCAGCCAACTGGATTGCAACAACAACTCTTGCAGCTAAAATTGATCCAAACTGTATATTAATAGATACTGGAAGTACCACAACAGATATAATCCCAATTAAACACGGTCAAGAACATGCAACGGGAAGATCAGATCTGGAAAGACTGAAAACTGGGGAACTGGTTTATAGCGGAACTTTACGAACAAATGTAGCTGCTCTGGTTGAAAAAGTCCCCCTTGATGGAACAATGATAAGGGTGGCATCTGAACTATTTGCAATAACTGCAGATGTCCAAATGGTACTTGGAAATATTACTGAACATGAATATTCATGCAGCACTATGGATGGAGCCGGAAAATCCATTAAAGAGTCTATGCGAAGAATTTCAAGAGTTGTGTGTGGTGATTTAGATATCCTGAAATTCGATGAAATAATGGCTATTGCTGAATATATATACTCTGTACAGATTAATAGGATTTCTGAAGCATTATTGGAAGTATCAAAACAAAATAACCTTTCAAATGTTGTAACAACAGGTCTTGGAATGGATATTATCGGGGCGAAGGCATGTGAAAAAGCAGGGCTCAAACACACTGGAATGGATAAAATACTAAAAAAGGATGATTGTGTAGTTGCCCCAGCAGTGGGAACCGCAATATTAATGGAACAGTATATAAACAAAGCATAATCCAATTACAATTCAAATTTAAACATAAAACGATTAAAATGAATCTTAAAAAAAGATATTTTCTGATGATAATGCTCTTATTGATTGTTGGAGTTATTATATTTGTTAATCTAAGTGCACATTCATCAATTGGTTCGGATAGTACAGGTTATGTAACTAAAGATGTTTACTCGCATTATGGTCAATCTAATACTAAAATTGCAGTGATAACAGGTGTGCATCCGCGAGAGACATTATCGTCCACTGTAGTTCCATATGTTATTAAATTCTATGCATTAACTCATAATGTGGAGATAACCAACTACCTAGTGACTGTACAGGACAATCCAACAAATTTTGATATAGGACGTGCAAATGGCCAGGCTCTAGTTGCAAAGTACATTACACCGGACATTAAGAAATCCAATGAAAGTTTAGTAATCATATGTCATGACCATGAAAAGGGATATGGTGATGGATTTTACATTGCAACTCCTAGTATGGATTCTAAATCTGTGACACTTGGAACTGCAGTTCACTCATTGCTCACAAATTTCAACTACTACCAAAGATCAACAGATGAAAAGGCTCAAAGTTCATCAATAAATCAGGTTGATATACCGATAGCATCTACAGGAGCGGGTGTTTTTGTATATGAAATTCCTGAATGGTATGGTTATTGGGACGCATTCTGGAATACATATTCTCTTATAGACACATCTGTAAAGGTAATTCAGAGCAAATAATATTTACAATTAATTTACTTTTATTATTTGAATCAAAAAAAGAAAAGAAAATAAAGTTAATAAAAATATATTACCCGACAATTCTTTTTAGACAATAAATATTATAATAATATTCCATTTATTCAATTGAAAATTGAAATTATGTGGTTATTTGAGAACAATGTTATAATTTTATTATAATTAAAAATCATTATAAGAATTTAATAATTTTTATTTAATATTTTTATCAGTACCATACATTTTTCAAGCCCAAAAGATAGGCAATTATGTTAGCTCCAAGGTGTAAAAATACACTGATCACCAATATAATAACAATCATTTCAAATGGTATAGGTATTATTAAGGATGCAAATACTAATGCACCTACAACAAAGTCGAGTTGGTCTAAAATTGGGGCCGGTTTCCCTCTTTGAAGTTTTAAACGTCGTTTAATAAAACTTCCACAAGCATCGCCTATTAATGCTCCTCCGCCAAGACAAAGTCCTAATAAAATTCCTTGTATTACATTTCCAGTTATTATCCCTTGAATAAGTCCTACAGTGGTTCCAATTAATGTCCCAATTAATGTTCCTCTCCATGTTACTCCATCACCAAGTATTCTTCGACCGTCACGAAATTCATGATTAAAATCCAGCGGTTTTCCACCGCCAAATGCTAAAGCTGTAACGTTGGCAAGGTACGCTGGTAACATAAAGTATATAGCATATGCTGATAAATTTATTACACTGACTACACTTGAGTCCATAGTTTACCTCCAATTTAAAACAAGATAATAATTATGTTAGCTACTAAATAACGTTATGGGTGAGATAATGGTTATAAAAAATACCAAGAGTCTGTGTCCGGAATGTCTTACAGTATTAGATGCTGAAGTATATGAGGACAAAGACAAAATAATGATAAAGAAAACGTGTGAAAAGCACGGTGAATTTAATAATACATACTGGAGCAGTTCAGATATATATAAAAAAGTAAAAAAATATGAAAAAGTAGGCCTTGGAGTTGAAAATCCTCAGACAATTGCTGATTCTGAATGTCCCCAAAACTGCGGGTTATGTGAAGAACACGAGAGTCACACAGTTCTAGGATTGATTGATGTTACCAATAGATGTAACATGAAGTGCCCAGTTTGTTTTGCCAATGCAGCTGTTTCAAAAACATTATATGAGCCGTCTTATGAAGAAATAAGAACGATGCTTCAAAATTTAAGGAATAACAAACCAGTTCCAACTCCTGCAATTCAATTTGCTGGTGGTGAACCTACAGTTCGTAAAGATCTTGTCGATCTTGTGAAGCTGGCCAAAGAAGAAGGATTTTCACATACACAAATAGCAACAAATGGTTTGAGACTTGCTAGACTCCCTTCACTTGCTAAAGAGCTTAAGGAAGCCGGGTTAAATACAGTTTATCTTCAGTTTGATGGAATAACTGAAGAACCATATATTAAAATAAGGAACAGAAATTTACTTTCAATAAAATTACAAGCAATAGAAAACTGTCGTAAAGTTGGTCTTGGAATAGTTTTGGTTCCAACATTATTAAAGGGAGTTAACCATGATCAGATTGGGGATATACTTCGTTTTGCTGCTGATAATATTGATATTATTCGAGGAGTCAACTTTCAGCCAGTTTCCTTTGCAGGAAGAACTCCAACAGATGAAGTTGAATCTCAACGAGTAACAATTCCTGATTTTGAGAGTATGGTTGAAGAACAAACCGATGCTCAGATAAAAGTTGAAGACTTTTATCCTGCAAGCTGTGTTACACCGGTTTCAGAGTTTATTGAGGCTATAGATGGGAAGGATGCCCAGGTTACATTTACTTGCCATCCACATTGTGGTACTGCTACCTATGTTTTTGTTGATGATAGTGGAATGATTCCAATTACTCAGTTTATTGATGTTGATAGGTTTTTTAATCTTTTAAGTAACAGTACTGAAAATATGGAAGAAGGGGGATTGGTTGCAAAGGCTAAGATTGTTGCTAGGGCTACTGTTGAGCTTCCAAAAACAGTTGACATGTCAAAATCACCAGATTCCATTGATCTAAGAAGTATACTCACAGCAGTTTTCAGAGATAGATCATACAAATCTCTTGGAGATTTCCATCATAAAACTCTCCTTGTATCGTGCATGCACTTCATGGATCCATTTAATTTCGACCAAGATAGGGTTAGAAGATGTGTTATTCATTATGCTGTACCTGATGGTAGGATAATTCCTTTCTGTTCAATGAATGCAATATACAGAAAAGATATCGAGAAGAAATTTTCTAAACCTTTTAAACCAGTATCTAAATAATTTAAATACAAAATTTTTGGTTGTTTAATTGATAATTGAAACTCCATCCAGGCTTCACTTAACCCTAATAGATCTTAACGGTATCTATGGTAGGATTGACGGTGGAGTAGGAATCACTATAGAAAAGCCATGCCTCAATCTTGAAGCTGAACCAACAGATGATGGAATTGAAGTTTTATTTTCTAAATCCAGTAATAAAACCTCAGATATAATTGAGGATTATACACTAAAAATTCAACAATCTACACTTAAGATTATGAATGCACTTGAAATTGAAGGAGGATACAAATTTACAATAGATGAAGCATATCCTCCCCATTCAGGTTTGGGTTCAGGTACTCAATTATCCCTTGCTGCTGCTAAACTTGTTTCCATGATGAATAATAAGAATATAAAAGCTTCCGATCTGGCTAAAATTGTAGGAAGAGGTGGCACATCGGGGATAGGTGTGGAATCATTTGAAAATGGTGGTTTCATAGTAGATGGCGGTCATGAAAGTGTTGAAAAATCTAGTTTCCTTCCATCATCTGCTTCTAATGCTTCGCCACCACCAATAATAGCAAGGTACGATTTTCCAAGGGATTGGAAAATCATTCTTGTGATACCCGATGTTGAGAGAGGAGTTTCAGGTGCAAAGGAAATAGATGCATTTAAAAACCATTGTCCAATACAATTGCATGAAGTTGAAAAATTAACCCATCTTCTTTTAATGAAACTTATGCCTTCAGTTTTAGAATCTGACTTGGATTCATTTGGAAAATCTATAAATATTATACAGGATATAGGCTTTAAGAAAATCGAAAATAAACTCCAAAATCCATGTATTGGTCAAATAATGAAGAATTTACGAGATGCCGGTGCTGCAGGAGCAGGTATGAGTAGTTTTGGTCCAACTGTTTATGCAGTTACAGATACAAATGAACAAGATATAGTAAGTGCGGCAAATGATGCAATTGAAAATGTTGGTGGAGAAATTATCAAAACTCGTGCAAGGAATAAGGGTGCAAAATTAATTGAATAAATTTTATGAAGGGATATGTCATGGAAAAGATAGAAGGAAAGGTTTGGAAATTTAGGGATAGTATTGATACAGATGTTATAATTGCTGGCAGATATCTTAGAACATTCAGTCTTGATGATCTTGCATCGCATGTAATGGAAGCAGAAGATCCTAAATTTGCAGAAAAGGTTCAAAAAGGAGATATAATTGTTGCTGGTTGGAATTTCGGATGTGGATCCTCAAGGGAACAAGCTCCTGTTGCCCTTAAACATGTAGGTGTATCAGCAATAATTGCAAAATCTTTTGCAAGAATATTTTATAGAAATGCAATAAATATAGGGCTTCCTGTAATAACAGCCGATGTTGAAGCAGAAAGTGAAGATATCATGTGTATAGACCTTGAAAATGGAGTAATATTGAATAAGACCTCTGGTAATGAATTTAAAATAAAACCTTTTGATCAATTTATGCTGGATATCTTGAACAACGGAGGACTTGTAAAACATTACCTTAAAGCTAACGAAGAATAATTTATTAATATTCATATTTAGAATTGGTTTATTTACAAATATTTTCTGAGTTTGGAAATAATATAATCAAAAAAAAATTAGACTATTTTTTATGGAAATTTTTATTTTTTTGTAAAGTTTTTAGTTTAATGAAATTAATATGGGAGTTATTACATATTATATTCCTATATAAAATTTAATTAATAATAATATATTTTAAATTTATTCAAATTTTGAGGAAGTAGAAAATGAAGTGTACTGTTTGCGGATCTGAATCCTGCGAAATATTAAAATCCAAGGGTAAAACCTCCAAAGAGCTTTTATTGAAATGTAACAAATGTGGAAACATTTTTAGAGAAACTGTAGAAGTAGAAAAACCCGTTGATGTGCGTGTTGTTGTAAGTGAATATGAATCATCCCATAAAACATTGGTGAAGCTGTATCCCGATGAATTTTTGGAGTTTGAAGGAGTTCTAGATCTTGATGGTCGTCCTGCTCAGATAACTTCCATTGAAAATAAGAGAGGTGGTAGGGTAATGGTGAGTCCTGTTTCAGAGATTGACACTATATGGGCCACATATATAGATACTCCCGCTCGTGTTGGAATTTCTGTTGATTATGGTGGAAGAATACTATCTAGAAAGGTTCAAGTTGATAGGGAATTTGAATTCACAATTGGGGATGTTGTTAAATTAGGAGATGTAATTTTTAAAATAAGAGCTATGAAAACTCAAGATAGAAAGATGAGAAAGGGTTTTGCTAAGGCATTTGTGATTAAAAGAGTATATGGTCGGCCTGGAGATGATTTAAAGCGTTACCAATATGATTTAACTTCTAAAATATTTAAGTTGGATGGTGTTGAAACAGATGAGGAAAGATAGAGAACAGTTAGTTTCCAACCTTTCAGATAGGGGATATATAAATTCTGAAATAGTCAAAGATGCTATGATAAAGGTTCCGCGTGAAGAATTCATGACTCCTGAAACAAAGAGTTATGCATATCTTGATAGGCCAATACCTTTGAAAAATGGTCAAACAATATCTGCACCTCATATGGTTGCTATTATATGCGAAAAACTTGGCCTAAAAAAAGGTATGAAGGTTTTAGAGATAGGAACCGGTTTTGGGTATAATGCTGCTGTGGTGGCAGAGATAATTGGCCCCGAAGGGCATGTTTATACTATTGAACGAATTGAAAATTTAAAAAATACTGCCGAACAGAATTTGAATCGTACAGGTTATTCTAAAAATGTTACTCTAATATTGGGTGATGGTACCAATGGATACAATGAACAGGCACCTTACGATCGAATATACGCTACTGCGAGTGCACCAAAGATACCAGAGCCTTTAAAAAAACAGTTAAAAATTGGGGGACGATTGATGACTCCAATTGGTCAGGATACATCAGTTCAAGAGTTACTTTGTTTAACAAGGATCAATGAGAATGATTACAAGTCCCATAATCTTGGTGGTGTTGTTTTTGTTCCAATGATATGGGAACATGGTTGGCCAGAGTAAATTAAACCTAAATTATTGCTTGGTAGTATTCCTATTTTTAAATAAAAGTTTAGGTAATTTATTTCATTATTCAATTAAAAATCAAACCAAATAAAATTTCTAATTTAAATTTAACTCAAAATATTTAGATAATTCATTGATAGATTAAATAACATATGTTAAATTGACCTATAGTTAAAAGGAAGAAGAAAATGAAGATATACATTGATACATTTGGATGTACATTTAATCAAGCAGATTCTCAAATAATGGCGGGATTATTGAATGAGAATAATGGAAGTTTAACAAGTTCTATTGAAGATGCTGATGTAATCATTATAAACACATGTTATGTAAAGCATCCCACTGAACAGAAGGTTATAACCAAGATTCAAAGGTTAAAGAATAGGTTTCCAGATAAAAAATTGATAATTTCAGGGTGTATGGTTGAAATAGATCCAGAAAAACTTGAAAAAGCCGCTCCAGAAGCTAGCTGGATAGGGCCTCATAAAATCCAAAATGCACCAGAAATAGTTAAATCAGTTATGGATGGAAATATTGTTAGAGCTACAGGTTATTCTAATAAATCAAAGGTTTGTCTTCCAAAAATACGTTCAAACCCTTTAATACATATTATCCAAATATGCGAGGGCTGTGATGGTGCGTGTAGTTACTGTTGCACAAGATTTGCAAGAGGAAGTCTTCAGAGTTACTCCATTGAAATGATTAAAAGAGAAGCTGAACAGGCAGTATCTGAAGGATGTAAAGAAATACAACTAACTGCGCAGGACTCAGCGGCGTTCGGTAGAGACAGTGGAGAATCACTTTCTAATTTGATGAACCATATTGCAGATATTGAAGGCGATTTTAAGATTAGAGTGGGTATGATGCATCCAAAAAGTATGATGGGTGATGTTGGAGGGATAATTGATGCATTCAAACGAGATAAATTCTATAAGTTTCTCCATATTCCTATTCAAAGTGGAAATAATAAAATACTTAGTGATATGAATCGTTGCCACAGTGTAGAAGAATTCAAAGATATAGTAACTAAGTTTAAAGAAGAAATAACAGATATTTCAATTTCAACTGATATCATAGTGGGATATCCAACAGAAGATGATGATGCATTTTTAGATACTATGGAATTAATTCAAGAAATAAAACCTGATTTTCTACATATTTCTAAATATATGCACAGGCCAGGTACACCCTCTTCTGATCTTGAAGAAATAGGATATAATACCATGAAGAAACGTTCCAAGGCACTTAAATACTTGAAAGAAAAAATTGCAATTGAAAATAATATGGAATTGATTGGAACAACTCAGAAGGTTTTAGTAACAAATAAAGGTAGTAAAGGTGGATATGTTGCACGTACAAATTCATATAAAACAGTTATTATTGAAAATGCTATTATTGGAACATTTTTAGATGTTGTTATAACTGATGCAAAGCCCACGTATTTAATTGGATCAAAATTAGATTAAATGCAATATTTTAACTGAGAATAACGCAATAAAAAAATAAAATTTCTACTTTGTTTTATTCATGTGTATTTCATTCTAATTTTATTGAAGTATTTTCAAAAAAATATTAGTAGATTATCTATTTTTTTTGTTTTAGTTTGTTCCGATTCTTATTGCATTTAAAATAACAGCCAGGGTTAGTCCCATGTCTCCAAATGCTACTGCCATCCACAATGATACGAATCCGAGTACAGCAAAAATAGCGAATGACCCCTTAACAATAATTGATAAAGAAACGTTTTGTTTGACAATGGACATTGTCCTTCTACTTAAGTCTATTAGATAATTAATTTTTGAGATGTCATCGTGCATTAAAGCAATATCTGCAGTTTCTATGGCTACATCAGAACCTGCTGTCCCCATTGCAATACCTACATTTGATATGGCTAGTGCGGGTGCATCATTTACACCATCACCAACCATTGCAACGTGTTTATCTTTATCAATTAGTTTGTTGATAATTTCAACTTTATCTTTGGGTAATAATCCGGAATAATAATCATTTATACCTATTTCAGAAGATACTGCTCTAGCTGTTCCTTTATTATCTCCAGTAAGCATTATGGTTCTTATATTCTTTTCTTTAAGTATTGTAATGGTTTTTTTAGAAAGAGGCCTAATTTTGTCCATTAATCCTATTAACCCAATAATATGTTGATCATCACCTATCATAACAATTGTTTTGCCTTCGTTTTCAATTTTATTTATTATTTTATCAGGAAATTCTGGATTATTTTTAAATAAACCTTTTTTTCCAATATAAAATATTTTATTATCGATATTGCCTTTAATGCCCATCCCTGTAACAGATTCAAAGTCGTAAACTTTCTTAAATTTCAAATCAATTTCTTTTTCACTGTAACTTATTATAGCTTCTGCCAGTGGATGTTTAGATTTGGCTTCCAATGAACTTGCAATTTGAAGTAATTCATTTTTTGAGTAGTTATTTAATTCTATTATGTCTGTTAACTCTAACTTACCTTCTGTAAGTGTTCCTGTTTTGTCGAACACCATAGTTTTGATATTCTGCATTTCTTCAATATATTCTCCTCCTTTTATCAACACCCCGTTTTTTGTACCTGCAGTTATCCCAGAAACCATTGAAACTGGGGTTGATATTGCCAATGCACATGGGCAGGATACTACAAGTAATACTAAGGCTCTGTAAAACCAGGTGTCAAAATTTAATCTAAAAATAAATGGAGGTATGGTTGCAACCAATACTGCAAGTCCCAATACTCCTGGTGTATAATAATTGGAAAATTTGTCTATAAATGCTTCTGTTTTTGATTTTTTTTGTTGTGAAGCTTTAACCAGTTCTATAATTTTTGATATTACTGTTTCATCAGAGGTTTTTGTTACTTTTACTTCTAAATATCCCTCTTCATTTATTGTACCTGCAAAAACATTATTTCCTTCTTTTTTAATTACAGGTAAACTTTCACCTGTTATTGCTGATTGATTAACTGTGGAAATACCATTAATAACAATACCATCTAAGGGAATTTTATCTCCAGGTTTAACAACTACCACTTCGTTTATTTCTACTGCATGGGCATGTAATTTGAAATTTTTTTCCCCTCTTTTGACAATGGCTGTTTGTGGAGCTAGTTTTATAAGAGATCCAATGGATTTTCTAGCTCTTTCTCCAGCGTAGTCTTCTAGGTATTCTGCTATATAGAATAAGAATATTACAGATGCTCCTTCGGCTCCTTCCCCAATTAAAAATGCCCCTATGGCAGCTATTGTAATTAACAAACTAATACTGAATTTCCCTTTAATAAGTGCTTTAATTCCATTGGAAATTATTTCATATCCTGAAATTATTGCAACTGTTAAAAATAGGATTAATGCAAAAGTTTTTTGATCAGTAAAGAAGTTTAAATATAGACCTAATATCAAGATTATAGCGGATATTCCAATGATATACATGGCTTTAAATTTGTTTTCTGGTTCTTTTTCTTCGAATATGTTAGCTGAACAATATTTACATGATTCAACTGATTCTACATTGCTTTTGTCCATATCACTCTGTGGCATGTTCTACTCCCATTTCTATTATTCTTATAACATGTTCGTCTGCTAGTGAATAATAAGCCATTTTACCTTCTTTTCTAAATTTAACTAGATTTTTACCCCTTAAAATTCGTAACTGATGGGATATAGTTGATTGGTTTGCACCAAGAACAGCAGATATATCACAGACACAAAGTTCTTTTTGATACAATGCATGTAGTATTCTGATTCTTGTTAGATCACCAAATATCTTAAAGTTCTCTGATACATTTAATAGAATAGAATCATCCAGCATATTTGATTTGACTTCTTTAACTACTTCATTGTTACTAGATTGAATTTCACAGAGATCATTATTTTTCATATGGTTAAATGTACATATGACCATATATAAACTTTATGATGATATGTATAAACTTGTTTCAAAAAAAATTGTAAATTAACCAAGAATTTTAATCTATATTTACTCACTAAACCAATAGAATATTAAGAAAAAAGAGATTAATGTATAAAATAGAAAGATATAATCCCAATTAAAAAAAAAGGAGGTTAGATTTTTAGATAATTAATTAATCTAAGGTATAATATCTACATTTATTGTGAATGATTTGTTTGTACTTTTTTTTAGATAATCCTAACTTTTAATATAATTGCAGACAACATATACTAAAAATTACAGAAATTTTATTTATCCAAATAATAAATCTTAATGAAATAATTCATCAATGTCTAAAAAATTGGTATTATTACGCTTAAATTTATGAATTTAACCAAATAAGTGGTGATTTTATGTCTTATTTAATCTGTGAAGAATGTGGGAAATACTATGAACTAAATGAGGGTAAAAATTCCTTCAGTTATGCCAAATGCGAGTGTGGTGGAAAATTAAATTATTCATCTACATTAAATGGATCTAAAAAAAATTATATAACTTCTAATGATCAAAAAATCACCTGTTCAACCTGTGGAGTTGTAAATTCCGAAAATTCGGATATATGTTCTGGTTGTGGCAGAGAATTAATAACTGCATCGAAAAAATCTCCAAATGTAAGTATAAGTATACTTGGAGTTGCAGTAGGATTTGGATTTTTAATCATTGCAATTGTATTATCTGTACTAGCAATATTCGGAACTAATATTCCTCAGAAAGCTGAAGATATTCCCCAAAACTTTTTAATCGCCTTTGGAATATTGGCTATGTGTGTGGCAATAATTTCAGGGTTGATTTCTTCGTACATAGGCGGAAGTATCAACTTCAAAAATGGAATTATAAATGGGGGTCTCGTTGGGGTTATTTTAGGGATTATGGTTGGAATTACAAGTGGAAGTCTGGCTTTCTTTGGAGTTATAGCAATATTTGGTTCATTATCAGTTGTTGGGGGAATATTTGGAACACTTTTAAAGCGAAAAAAATTATAATAAAAATATGAATTATCTTCCTTTCATAATCTTTTTACTTAATTTTTCCATTTTTTTAGCTTCTTTGATCTGTTTTTCCAAGTTATCGTCTTCAATCGCTATATACCCAGTATATCCACATTTTGAACATTCCCATAATTTTGCCTGAGGATCATGTATTTTCATTTGGTTTGAACCACATTTGAGGCATGAACTCGCCATTTTGACCATATCTCCATAAAATATGTTTAAAATTCGAATTTATTTTTTTGGAATTATTTTAGGTGTTTTAATTGGAATTACAATGGAATTAGTGCTTTCAATATATTTTATAAAAATCAAGTTAATATCATGTATAAAGAATATTCTACGAATGTTTTTTAAAGAGGCTCAAAAACATCCCACATTTTAAGCTATTATCTACCTCTAATAAGTTTTTTACTTAATTTATCCATCTTTTTGAGGCTTTTAATCTGTTTTTCAAGGTTACCATCTTCCACAACAACCGAACCACTATATCCACATTTTGAACATTCCCATATTGGTGCCTGTGGATTGTGTATTTTCATTTTTTTTGAACCACATCTGGGGCATGAACTAGTTTTTGTCATTTTATTATTCTCCTTATAATATTAGAATATTACAAATTATATATGTAATATTAATTTAGTAAATTTGATATTTATGGTTATGTCTTTTAACATCTATTTTTAAAAAAAGTATCTTCAAATTTTGTATTGTATTGAGATAACTTCTGAAAACTTAATGAATTTATTATACTCTATTTTTTTAGTTTATTTTATGGACTAATTACTTTTAAATTACTTGTATAATCTTACATTACCCAGATAATACTTAAAAGAACTTCAAAAAAAAATATAATACATTAATAAATGTAAATATTAAAATAAAGTGCCGTGGGCCGGACTTGAACCAGCGACATCCAGATCTTCAGTCTGGCGTTCTCCCAACTGAACTACCACGGCAAATGGGCCGGACGAGATTCGAACTCGTGATCACCTCCGTGTCAGGGAGGTATCATACCCCTAGACCACCGGCCCAAAATGAGTCCATCTTGAATATAACTCTATTCATATATAACACTTTGCATGGGTGAACTTATCATCTGCTCTCACATTAGACCTATATTTCCTAGAAGAAATGTAGATCCACAGGGAGATGTATAATAGTATGCAATCAGATGAGGATATACTTGATTACTGGTTTGAAAAGAAAAACCTGAGCAAAAACTCAAGAGAGTTGTACACACTTGCAATGAAACAATACTCAGAATTAATAGGTAAAACAATAAGAGAACTCTACTATGAAGCAGACAAGGAAGAAGAAGAAAATATCAAATTAGACAAAAGAAAATATTCATTCTATACAATTAAATTCAAAGAATGGTTTAGAATCCATTGTATTAGGTTTTTCTATGTCAGTAAAGAACCTATATATTATTCCATTAGTTAATATTCCAAAACGTGCCTCTGTACCCATGAAATATCTAAATAGTTGAGCATGTTTTTCTGTATCCAAATTATCATTAATTGACTTGCATTCAATCAAAATAATTGGATTACCCTTACTCATTATAGCATAATCCACTTTCTCTCCTTTTTTACCAACAATATCCGCAGTAAATTCTGGAACTACTTCACTAGGGTCAAAAATATTGTATCCCAAAGCTTTGATGAATGGCAACACTATGGCATTTTTAGTGGCTTATTCTGTTTGGATTAAATCCATCTGTTTAGGTATTGTAGCTGAAATATTTTTAAAATTATCTATTAAATCCATTCGAATTCCCCCAAATTATTAATCATTTTTTCAATAATTCTTTAAATTCCTTTATTTCCAATTTCATTTCGTTCATTGATTTTTCCATACTTATTATCTTATTTTTTAGCTCTTCTTCTTCGGATTCTATCCCTCTCATGAACCATGAGGACAAAGTTGCTGTTAATAAACTGAAAAATCCAACACCTACTATCATTAAAATAATACCAAATATTTTACCTCCAAAAGACATAGGAGTGATATTTCCATAACCAACAGTAGTTATTGTGGTCATAACGAACCATAATGCATCCAAGGGTGTATTAATTTTATCGTCCGGCGAACTTTCTAAAACTAACATTGCAATAGATCCTGCAATAACAATGATTAAAAGACTAAAAAATACGTAATTGAGCTTAGTTTTTCAATAAAGTCAAACATACTACTTTTACCCTTTTCAAAAAGACCAAAAATCCTCACTAACCTTAAAAGCCTTATAAAACCAAACGCCCCTAATGTTAAAAGTTCATAAGGTAACATAGCAATTATATCAATAACAACGCCTTTCCAATCTTCTCTTACATATTGTTGTATATTTTCTTTTGAATGCAATTTAAACACAAATTGAACAAATAAAACAAGACATAATAATGTATCAAAAATAACAATCAAGCCATAAACAGTATCTAAATTAATGAAATACAAAGAAGTAAGCAAAATAATATCTGCAACTATCCAAATTATAATAATTAACTTAATAATACTTTTCAACAGATTAAAATGATCATATTTCATTATTAAATCATGTATTAATATCTATTTAATTAAATGTTTTCAAAAATTCTTAAAAAATAATCATTTAAGGATACTTTTCTAGATTCAAATTGGAAGCTTTATTTGTCCTGATACTTTTCTTTTAGATCTTGCAATGTTCTTCTGTGAACTTTTAACTGTATTATATGGTGATGAATTCATATATGCTTGTATTGGTTCTTTTGTTAGTATTGATTCCATGTTCACGTCTAGGATGTGTACTTTTTCCATTAGTTTAGGCCAGTATCCTATTAGTTTCCAGTCTTCATTTTTGTCCAGGTACAGGTCTATTTGATTTATATAGTTTATTTGTTCCATCATAGAAGTGTAAAATCGATTAAATTCATTTCTTGTATATACAATTACTTCTTCTTGTTCTTGGAACATTTCAGGATTTAATTTCTTTTTTTAAATTTTTTATATTAAAGAGGGTAGGGATGGGATTTTATCAAATTTCACGGCACAAAAATGTATAAAGAGATAGATTTTTTTGGGTGAAACATGTAATATACATTCCCCCCCTATTATTATATTGGTTGAATATTCTATATGAAACGTGGTTTAATATTATTTTGGATGTATTCTAATTAGATTGGATTTATTAATATTTACCCATTGAATTTGAGAGCTGTCCAAAAGATCTAGTTGTTTTCCTGTTAGTTTTAGGTTTAATTTGTTTCATTTTCATTTTTTTTTCAAGTTTAACCCTATTGATATACATTAATATGGTTACATAGTTTGTAATATGGTGAAAATGGAAATCGATTATATAAACGGGTCCAGAACAGATAAAAAATTTTGGATATCTATATCTAAGTACCAGATGGAGATCGTTAAAAGGTTAAATGCTAAATTGAACGTTATTGAATATAATTCATTAATGCCCCTCAGATCAGACTCATATGAAAATAAATCACTAAAATTTATTACAGATATAGGAAAAAAAACTTTAAAAACCATTGATAAATACAGGTATATCCACACAGTCAAGAATGAAGTTAAAGAGGGCAATATCAAACATATAACCTCACAGGGATTTGCATATATCCTAAATTCTATTAAACTTGAAAATAATATTGTAACCTGTTACGATATTATCCCTTGGGTATACGACAAAGACAGGTCTTCCATATGGAAAGAAAACATGAAAGGGCTAGGACTTGCGGATATTATAATTACAATCTCTAAGTTTTCTAAGGAGGAAATTATGAAATATTTAGATTATCCCGAAGAAAGGATTAGAATTGTTTATCCCGCTGTTGATCATTCTATTTATTATGAGAATCGGGATAAAAAGATTTTAAGTAAACTTAATATTTCAAATGATCAGAAAGTTGTGCTTTATGTGGGTTCTGAAACTTCGCGACAAAACGTTCCTGTTTTGATAAAAGCTTTTGCACAACTTAAGAAAAAAATTCCAGGCATTAAAATGGTGAAAATAGGAGAATCTCAAGGGTATCGTGGACGTGAAAATATTTTAAAATTGATCAAGGATTTCCATTTACAAGAAGATGTTATTTTTGTTGGATACATACCAGAAGAAGACATGCCCAAATGGTACAATGCTGCAGATATCCTGGTTTATCCGTGTGCCTATGCAGGTTTTGGTCTTCCACCATTGGAGGCAATGGCCTGTGGAACACCAGTAATTACCTCAAACACAACATCATTACCTGAAGTTGTTGGTGATGCAGGGATAATGATAGACCCACAAGATATTGAATTAATGGCTGATAAAATGCATGACGTGCTGACAAATGATACCTTGAAAGATAACATGATAAATAAAGGATTAAAAAGAGCTAAAATATTTAATTGGGATAAATCAGCACATAAAACTTTAAATATATATAGAGAATTTCTATGAACCTTTTTGATTCTTTTCTTTTAGATCTTTTTATGTGAACCATAAGTAGATCCAAAAATAGAACTAAAAATTACACAATTTTACCAACATAAAAAAAGGTTCCTTTTTGGTAATTTTAGAACATTATTTGTACATTGAAAAGATGGAAGACCCTGTAGAATATTAACTACAGGGTTAAATGGTTTTAGATTGTAATATGTTTAAGGTGGTAAATAATGGTACATTCAAAATAAACCATGTGATCGCTACTTGTATCTATGGATTAAATAAACAATTATTATGGTGGTGGTAGTTTATGCCAAAAGATAAAATAGGTAGAAAGATAATTAAAGAAAAAGGTTCTATGAGATTACAAGATGTTAGGAATTATAATGGGGTTCTAACAGGCCAAACAGTTAAACCAGCTGAAGGATGGGAAAATGAACTTAAGCAATTTCAGAATGGGGATCGGGTAGTAGTCTTCCACTTTGAGGATTTCAATAAGTTTTTACACGATCTAGAAAAGTAGAAAGTTAGATTCATATTGTTTAATCTATATAGTAATCTCTATTATTCACATTAGTAGGCCATACTTGTATTAAGGTTTACATGACCTAATCCTGTATCATTATTATAGAAAACATCCTTTTTCATAATGTGTTAAGTTTAGTACTACTCTAATAAATCATTATATATTCAGTTTATCCTTATTAGATTTGAATTATTAATTAGTGGTTACCCTAGGAAACCTGAATAACTATTATAGTGATGGAATAAGATAAAATGGGAAACGGTTTAATTAAAACTGAATTTGATTTTGGTTGGAAAGAATGGCAAGATGCCCCCCATTATGCACATCTTGCATTTGAATATCAAAAAGGCAGTGTTGTAGATGTTGGATGTGCGACTTGTGAATTGTATAAATTTTTAAGAAATAATGGCTGGAAAGATAAATATTATGGAATTGATAATACGAAATATGACATTTCATATCCTTCGGATATAAATTTGATAATAGGTGATGCATCAGAAACGGAAATTCCAAAAGTTGATACTGTAATCTTGTATAATATACTTGAACATGTTGATGAACCTCTTTTGCTATTAGAAAAATCTATTAAAGCATGTAGAGAAAATGTACTCATTTATGTTCCCCAAAGAAACGAAGAAATGTGGATGAAAGGTATTGTTGAATTTCACCAGCTGGATAAAACACATAAACACTGCGGATTCTCAAAAGAAGAGATTTATAATATCGTTTCTTTAAGTGGTGGTAAAATATCTAATTATAAAGATATGGTTTTAAGAGATGCAACCATTGGAGTAAATCTTTGGAACAACAGAATTCCACGTTTTATAGTTGGGAAATTGAATAAAATATTTTCTTCAAAGAATTTTTATCAGGAAATTTGGTGTGAAATTACTAAATAAGAGTACGTTATATTAAATTCCAACAACTCTCCAATATATTCCAAACAACACCCAAATACTACTCTAATAAATCCTTATATTTCATTATATATTCAGTTATTGCTTATTCTAATTAAATTTGATTTACTAACATTACCCATTGCATTTGATATCTAAAGTTATCACCCTAAAAATATTATCATGATTCGTATAATTACTACACAATAATATTTATTGATAAAAATAAAAGTTTTGGAAAGTTTTGAACATCCTCAAGGAATGTTCCCACAGTGGGAACATATTTACAATTAGTCAAATAGGTAGTCAAAAATAGTAGTCAAATTAATATCAAAATTAGTTTATGCAAAGAAGATCTCACTATAACATTAGAGAATAGTGATAAGTCTATGTTCAATAAAAGTTATTCATATATAACCTTTTCCACTGGGGTATTGAAAATCAGTATATAATCATCTTATTTTGATAATATTTAATAAAAATTGAGAGTTATATGAAAAAACCATTTAAATTCGTAAATTTATTAAAAATACTTTATAATCTATTTTAACATATCCTTTAAAGCTAAAATTATCTAATATTAATTAAACTGCCCGAGTTTAACACGTTGAAATGATTTTAAGTCCATTGAAAATCGAAGCCAACAAATTTTATATGCTTTAGCTTACATAATAAATAGTGTTAAAAGTTACTTAAATGTTTAAGGAGGAATTTAATTTGGATATTGGAGATCCTATTAAAACAACTGTAGAAGAAATTCGAAAAGTATTAAACATTGAAAATGTAGTCGGAGAAACCATAGAAACTGAAGACAAAATTTTGATTCCCATTACACGAATGGGTATGGGATTCGGAGCAGGCAAAGCTGAAGGTAATGGACCTGATAAGTCTGGTGGAGCAGGTGCTGGAGCTGGTGGTGCAGCAGGTATTGAACCTATAGCCATGGTTGTTGTCTTCAAAGGAGTTGATGGTCCCGAAGGCGTAAAAGTAATGTCTTTGAAAAATCCAGATCCTTTATCAAGAGCCATAGGCGAGATAAGTAATGCTGCCGTTGAGATTATGGGGCAGGGAAGCAAAATGATGAAGGAAAAGGGTCATAAAAAGAAAGAAGTAAAATACGAAGGTAAGAATAAAGAGGCTAAATTCAAAGATACAAAGGATGAAACCAGTTTAGATGTGAAAGACAAATAATAACACTCTTTTAAATAATAAAATTTGGGAGACTCCAGTTGATCAACATTCTAATCATCATAATACTTCTTATAATACTTTTTTTTGTAAGTATTATGATGATCCCCTTTCATATTTCCCTAATATTGGGTAATAGTGGTTTAGAATTTAAGGGATATTTTAAAGTAACATGGATGAGGATCAGGTTATTTAAACGGGATATACCCTCCAAAGAAGAGGAAGAAGAGAAAAAGGAAGAAGAGAAAAAAGAAAAATCTCAATGGACTATTGAAAGGGTCCAAAAGGTTTTCAATCTTTTTTTGGAAGCTCTTCCACATTTTCAAAAGGTTTTCTCTGCGGTTATCAATTCGTTTATACTGGAAAAATTGATTATTCATATTAAAATGGGAATGGATAGTCCTGTGGATACTGCCCAAGTTGCGGGTATATTCTGGTCAATATCTTCATGGGTGAATCTATATCCTAATGTTTCATTGTATATTCAACCAGAATTTATGAAAACCACATTAGAGGGAGATATAGAACTTGAATTAAAATTAAAGCTTTTATGGATAGTTATTGAATCATTAAAATCAATTACTAAAAAGCCTGTGAGAAACTTTATAAATGAAATCAGAGCATGATAATTTAATTTTTAAAAATATTGTAGTTATCCAATAAAAAAAGGTATCCAATCTACTATATTACATATATTTAGGGCAATACAATGAATTTTAAAAATAAGAATGTCAAAGAAATTGGAAAGGAGTTTAAAATAGGAGAAAGAACATTTTATCCGGTGGTACAAATTTCAACAATAGAAATGGATAGTTCTTTTTCAGAACAAATTTCTCCAATTGCTTTATTGGTTATTGAACCCTCAATAAAATATATTTTACCATTGACAGAAGAAAAAGTTAATTCAGAAGAGATTATTGACCTTTATCAAAATAGAATCCTAAGCGGAAATAAATTTTAAACTAAATTTTTTTGCATTTGTATTAAAATTAACATTATTCTTGTAAATGTTTAGCATTTTTAATAATAGACTCATTTTGTATATCTTATTAATTAAAAATTTATATTATTTAGATACATGTTTACGTCTACATAGGGCTCATGGTAGCAATTTTAGTTGAAAAAATATTGGAGTTTAACGAAATGCCGAGGAAGAATAAGTAAATGTTCACTTGAGTTGTTGTGTTAACATTAGATGGCATCATGACCAGCATAAATTGAGTGAAATTGAAACACTCCATGTAATAAAAAAAAATAGAATAAAATATTTTTAGTCAATTTTCATAAATTCTGAATTGGATGCTCCACATATTGGACATTTTTCTGGGGCATTGTCTTCAACTGTATTTCCGCAAAGGGCACAGACATAATAATCTACTTCAGGAGTGTCATCAAGATTTTCAAGGGCCTTTTGATATAACACGGCGTGTATTTGTTCTACTTTGTTAGCAACTTCAAATGTCCATCTAGCTGCGTCATCTTTCTCTGCTTTTGATTCAGCAATAAAATTTGGATACATCTCTGTGAATTCTTCGGTCTCTCCTGCTATGGCTTCAAGGAGATTTTCTTTTGTTTCGTTTATTCCGCCCGCTATTTCAAGATGGTTATGTGCATGCACTGTTTCTGCTTCAGCAGCTGCCCTAAACAATTTTGCAACTTGTTTAAATCCTTCTTTGTCTGCTTTTTTAGCAAATGCTAAATATTTTCGGTTTGCCTGTGATTCACCTGCAAATGCTTCCATTAAATTTTCTTTTGAACTCATATTGTTACCCTCACAAATTTATCAACATAAAATCTTATAAATTTATTATAACTCCATTACTAAAATTTGTTTTGTAACAGAATATCGGTTATAATTTCTAAATATTTTATAAGTGTTGTTTAAAGATTAATTTCCCTTAAAAATAGATATAATTCAATATTATGTGGTTTAATTTTAATAATTAATTTCATACTAGTACATTAAGATTTGGTAATTAAAAATAAAAACAAATAAAAAAGGAAGAAAATTAGGCTGTTTTAACAGCCATGTCTATATCATCTGCTTTGACAGTTTTTCTTCCAGCGTGTTTTGCAAGCTCTACGGCTTTTTTAGCTATTTCTTCACCTTTTTCTTCGAGTGATTTGGCTAAAGCCTCTTTTGCATCATCACTTATTCTTTGAGCACCAGCGTTTTTTATGATCCTTCCAACTGGAGCAATTGGTAATTCGGCCATAATTTCACCTCCTATTTAACCTAGGGATAATTAATATTTAAATTTATCGGTTTTACTCGGATTTTTAGCCATGACTTATACAATAATCAATCAATCAATGAGATCATTATGTAACCAAAACTTATAAGGTTACTAAGTAAAATATCAAATTCCATGTTTGATTTGTTAAACATTGACACCCATATAGAAGAGATACTAGAAAAATCTTTAGAAACCCCGATATCTAATGAAGATGCACTTATACTCATGAATACCACTGGAAGAGAATTTCAAGCTCTTTTAATTGCTGCAGATGCACGACGCGAAGAGATTGTTGGTGATAAAATTACTTACATTCAGAACTGGAACATTAATTTCACCAATATATGTACTGGAACCTGTGGTTTCTGTGCATTTAAAAGGGAAGAAAAAAACAGTGAATCATACTTTTTGAGTACCGATGAAATTGTTAAGAGAGCTGAAACCGCTTGGAATAATGGTGCAAATGAAGTGTGTATACAAGGTGGACTTCACCCCAAAGTTGATGCATATTACTATGAAGAACTTTTACAAAAATTGAGATCAGAACTTCCTGACATATACATACATGCATTTTCTCCAATGGAAATTTTATATGGGGCAGAAAAATCAGACATATCCATTTCAGAAGAATTAAAAATGCTAAAGAAAGCAGGGTTAGATTCAATCCCTGGAAATGCAGCTGAGATATTAAACGATGATATCAGGAAAATTCTGTGTCCAAGTAAGATGAACACTGCCAAATGGATTGAAATTGTTGAAACAGCGCATAAAACTGGGATACCAACAACTTGTACCATGATGTACGGACATATTGAAGAAATAAAACATAGAGTTGAACATATAGACATCCTAAGAAGTATACAGAAGAGAACTGGTGGATTCACAGAATTCGTGCCATTAACATTTATGCATAAAAATACACAAATTTACAAAGATGGAAAAGCTGCTCCAGGATCAACCGGAATTGAGGATCTAAAGGTATATGCAGTTTCAAGATTAATGTTTGGAAATATTCTGCCCAATATTCAAGTTTCATGGGTTAAACTAGGGTTTAAATTTGCACAAGTTTGTTTAGGTGCCGGTGCAAATGATCTAGGAGGTACATTAGGTGAGGAAAGTATATCCAAATCTGCCGGGGCCCAGCATGGAGTGAGAACAAATCCTGCCAATTTTCAAAGGGTAATCCGGAATATGGGAAGAATACCTGCAGAAAGGGATACTTTGTACAAGAATATTCATGTTGTATAATTTCAGTGGTTAAAATGGAAAACACACAGATCAATCATGAAGTTACATTTAAAATTATGATTCTTATTTTGCGAATTACAAAAAAATTCAATGAATTAGAAAAAATGTCCATTGATATTGGTTCAGATGAGAAACTTTATCCTTCTGAATTGCATGTTATAGATTCTGTTGCAAATAACTATGGTAATAGTGTAACAGAAATGAGTAAAAAATTTGGTATTACCAAAGGAGCAGTTTCACAAGTTGTAAACAAACTTTTTGATAAAGGATTTCTTAAAAAAGATAAAAAAAACGGTAATGCTAAGGAAATTGTTCTGTCACTCACTGAAAAAGGTTGGAAAGCATTTTACATTATGGATGAAGTACATAAACAAATGGAAGAGGAATTTTTCGGTTATATGGAGGGTATTGAAGAAGAAAAATTAGAATCATTCATTGAAATTATGGGTAAGATTGAAGAATTCATAGATACTTTTTTAAAACATGAATTATTATAACATAGTTTAGCTACTAAACTTTATGAGGTTATACTATGTCTGTTAAATCTATTTTTATAGAACATTTTACACATGGACCAATATCTGAACATTTTAAGAAACATGGAACAATTTTTTTAGATAAAAATTCAACAAATACTGTTTTGACGTATTATGGAACTGCTGAAATAAAGAAATTCACACTAGGGGATATCGATGAATGTGTTGAATTATACAAAGATGTATTCTCTTCAGATCCCTGGAATGATGATTGGATATCTATTGATCAAGTAAGAACTTATTTTAATGAACTAATTGAAAATCCTGTTTTTGAGGGTTTTGTTGCCTATGAAAAATCCAAATTGGTTGGAGCATGTTTTGGTCATAAACGTTCATGGTGGACTGGAAATGATTTTTTTATAGACGAATTATTTGTTGCGAATGAAATGCAGTGAAATGGAATTGGAACTAAGTTACTTGATTATGTTGAATGCAACCGAGCAACCGATGATTGCAATCGTTTAATCCTGTTGACCAATATAGATTTACCTGCAGAAGAGTTTTATCTTAAAAAAGGATTTAAGACCAATAATAATAGGATAATAATGGACAAAAAAATTGTATAAATTATTTAAATAATTAAAATTTTCTTATAACAATTTTATCATCATTTTCAACATCAAAAAAGAGTTCAAGATTATCTTTTATCTTTCCTATGTTATTTACATCTGATGCAGGTTGTGATCCACCATAAAATATACAAAACGCAGATCCTGGAGGCCAATAGGATAGATCTCCCTTTTCAGTTGTTGAACTGGGATTTTCATAGTCCAATTTTAATGGAACATCGAAATATATTTCATGGAGCCATAGATTAGCTTCCCCTTCAAGAGGGAGGTTTTCATAGATCGTTCTTGCAGTATATGGGTTTCTGTTATCAAGAATAGCTTTAACTTTTCCTTTTCCAATCACTTCTATTTCTATTTCCATTGTATTCCTCCCATATAGTTTCTGTAATAATAATTTAGAAATTATTTATGTATAGTCTTTTCCAGTTCTTTCATTATTGCTGGTCCAGTGGAAGTCCCAATTTTTGATGCTCCTGCATTAATCATATCAAGTACAGTATTAAGGTGTCTAATCCCTCCTGATGCTTTAACGCCCATATCATGCCCTACTGTTTCTCTTATAAGTGATATATCTTGGATATTTGCTCCAGGATATCCAATCCCTGTAGATGTTTTAATATAATCTGCTCCAGCTTCCATTGAAATGTTACAAGCCCTTATTTTTTCACTATTTGTTAATAATGCTGTTTCTAATATAACTTTCACAACCATCCCATCTGCTGATTCGACTACACCTTCGATATCTCTTTTAACAAGTGAATCTGCACATGATTTCAATGCCCCAATATTCATGACCATGTCCAGTTCTACTGCGCCATCTTCTACGGCTACAAGGGCTTCGAATGCTTTTATTTCAGATTTATTTGCTCCAAATGGAAATCCAATTACAGAACAGACATTTACATCATTTGATTTCAGAATTTCATGGGCTAATGCCACATTTGTTGGTGTAACACATGCAGATGAGAAATTGTATTCCATAGCATCATTACAAAGGTTATTTATATCTTTTACAGTTGCATTTGGTTTTATATTTGTATGGTCTATCATTGAAGCCAATTTTTCAGGGGATATCAAATAGATCAACTCCTTAATTTTGGTTTATAAGAGAATTATATTACTTAATTATTTTGGACATGTAAGGGCCTTCCCTTTCGTAACCAAATTTTCTGTAATAGTTACGGGCCCCAACGCCACTTATTATGAGCATTTTATTCTTATCATAATTTTCTGAAGCTATTTTTTCAGCTTCAAATAGTAATTCTTCTCCATATCCCATATGTTGCCATAGTTCATTTTTTTTCTGACCTAATTCAGCCATTTGACCGTAAACATGAAGTTCTCTAATAATGGCCGTTTTCGAGGTTACTTCC
This sequence comes from Methanobacterium spitsbergense, assembly GCF_019931065.1. Classification (NCBI taxonomy): domain Archaea; kingdom Methanobacteriati; phylum Methanobacteriota; class Methanobacteria; order Methanobacteriales; family Methanobacteriaceae; genus Methanobacterium; species Methanobacterium spitsbergense. Next base: position 325,332 of record NZ_JAIOUQ010000007.1, read on the forward strand.
ATTCTATGGGCTTTAAGAGAAGGTATTCTCAATCTTAGAAATCCAATTAATATGTCATTTTTAGGATCTTCCTTGGATAAGAAAATTTCAAGACCCTTACCAGCATTATATTCCTCTTTCATAAGTTTTATTTTTCCAAAGTCGGGATTAATACCTAGAATATCTTGATGACCCACTTCCCTGCATCTTATGCACTGACATTTTACATGTTCTAGGGCTAGTTTTTGGTAAACAAGTTCACCAAGATTAGATTTTTTAACACCCGCCTCAATTAATTGTGAAGGTATGTCGCGCTGAATCCTCATAGTTCTAACCCATTTTGGAAGCATTTTTTTAACATTAACAATTAGATCAACAGCTTCCTCAGTTGTGTATGGTGTGTAATCACCTTTCTGCCATAATTCATGGATTTTAGATCCTTGGGTAACGAGACACGGATATATTTTCAACATATCCGGTTTGAAGTTCTCATCTTTGAATATCCTACGAAATATCCTCAGGTCTCTTTCAGGGTCTGAGTATAATCCTGGCATTAAGTGCATTGCAACTTTAATTCCAGAATCTCTTAATATTCTAGAAGATTCAATAACATCATTAATCCTATGCCCCCGTTCGATACGTTTATAAATAAAGTTATAGATGGTTTGGACACCAAGTTCTACCCTTGTAACTCCCATCTGGAGCATTCGATCAATATCTTCAATTTTAGCATAATCTGGACGGGTTTCAAATGTCATACCTACACATCTTACAGGAGACTGTTCATTGGTGATTTGTGCTTCTTCCAAGTATTTGAATTTTGAGGGGATCTTTAAATCTCCATTCTTACGAATTTCAATATGTCTATCTAGATTTTCAATTCCAAAATCGTTCATTGCTTCAATACAACGTGTTACAAACCATTCCTGGTAGCATAGGAAATAGGAGGAGAATGTTCCACCCATGATTATGAGTTCGATCTTATCCAGTGGATGTCCAATACTTTCAAGTTGTGACAGTCTATTGTAAGTCTGTTTGTAGGGGTCGAAATCATACATACGAGCTCTAAGTGCGGCAGGTTCTTCTCCAGTATAACTTGGAGGGGCAATATCACTTTCAGGACAGTATGTACATCTTCCATGGGGACATTTATGTGGTTTACACATTACTGCAACTACTGCAACTCCCGAAATTGTTCTAGTTGGCTTTTTACGAATAATAGGAGATATTTCCGTTCTTTCAGAAGGGGTAGCATTTTCAAGTATTAAAGAGTTGCTCATAAATTCCATTAGTTTAAAATCTCGACAAGCCTTCAACTTAAGCTTTTCTAGGTCTTTTTTTGTTTTAACTTTCCCCTCCATTATTTCGTTGATTATGAACCTACAAGCATCTTTCATATAAAAATCTCCTTATTTAGTATGGTTAAATTAGATTATAATAATGGTAAGTATTTATTAACTATTTTTCTATTCATCTATTATCAATAAATTTTTTATTTAGTTAAAGATATTTGGATTCAGATTATTATTTAAAAATAAATTTAGATTAAGTATTAATCTAATTTAGGTTCTTTCTTATCGAGTATTTTTGTTATATCAGTTTTTGATATTATTCCTACAAGCTCGCCATTTTCAATTACAGGCAAACGTCCAATATTATTTCTATTGAGTTTTCCAATTGTTTCAACAAGATTTTCATTTGGATCAGATATTATCATTTCGGTGCTCATTATTTCTTTGATCAGCATGTCCCGATTATTTTCTGGTATCTTTGATACATCATGAAATGTGATAATTCCAATTAACTTTCCATCCTCTGTTATTGGATATCCCATATGTTTTTCACGGAACATTATTTTCAAAGTTTCTTGTACAGAATTATCTGGATTTAATGTATGGACATCTGATGTCATTATGTCTTTTACCTTTTCATCTCCCAAAAGTGTAGAAACCACAACCGATCTATACTCTCCTTCAGCACCTAGATAAACAAATATAGCTACCAGTATTAATAGAAAATTAAAAAAAACTCCAATAACCGCCATTATTATTGCAAATTGTTTACCAATAGTTGCAGCAAGTTTTGTCGCTTTTATGAAATCCATTCTTTCAGCTAAAAATGCTCTTAAAATCCTTCCACCATCCATTGGAAATGCAGGAAGAAGATTAAACAAACCTAGAAGTAAGTTGACAACTGTGAAATAGTACAATGCTCCTGAAAGTATAGCTGAAAGAAAGGTTCCAAATATTATGAGGATAGCAAATGTAATTACAGCAATAATTAAATTAGAAACAGGACCTGCCAAGGCAATTCTCAATTCTTTTGCGGGTTCTTTGGGTATTTCTTCCATTTCAGAGATACCACCAATTGGAAGCAAAACTATCCTTTGAATTTTAATACCATAACGTTTTGCAATATAAGAATGGCTCAACTCATGTATTACTACTGTAGCAAAAATTAAAGTTATTAATACAGCGGTTAAAATATTTACAGAAGGAATTAAATTAAAAAGAGCTATAATGTAAATTAACAACATGAGGACTAGGAATGATATGTGAAGTTCCACGGGTATTCCAAATATACTAAATATCTTAAATGAGTACTTCATTTTTCACGATCCAAAACTTTAGACTGATATTATTATTTGTAAAGTTAAACTATTAATATTAGGAACATCATCAATTAACTTTTTAAGAATTTCCTTAAAAAATTAAATAAAACAAAAAATAGATAATAAATAAAGGTGTTTTAATGAAGGTTAGTGAATTTCTAGGAACAAAAGTTTTAGATAAAAACGCTGTAGAAATAGGTAAAGTTTCTGATATGATTGTGGATCCTCTAGCGGGTCAAATAAATATTATAACCATATCTGCTGGTGAATTTGGCATAAGAAAAAAAGATATTGAGATTAAACCCAATGAAATAGCTGTACTTGGCGATTATCTTCTCCTAAATATTGAAAAATCAGATATAGATGTTGATTAAATTATAAATAATTAAGATCATAATTGTTTTTAAGAAATATGGGGTGATCTTGTGCAAGTAAAAGATGTAAGGGGAAAACCTATTTTAAAAGGTTTTCAAGTAAGATATGCTGGTACTGGAAGTGCAGGGGAAGCAGTTGATTTTAAATCTGATGATAATGGAACATGGGTATTAGTGGACACAACTGATTTATGGTATAATAGCGAATCACTTGAAGTTATGGGTGAATCAGCACACGAAAAATTAAATAAACAATCCAATTATCAAATAAAAGAAAAACAAGATGTTGATGAGAAAGAAGACATCAAAGGAAAAATCAAAAGATCTAAAGGTAAATTTGAAGATGTTGACATGAGCAACGAACTATGTGATGGCGGAGGTTAATTAACATTAATACCTTATTATTTTCATTGCAGATGTTAATTGAAGGGATTTTAAAGAGGCCAATCTTTAATTGTTATGTTTATCCATACAATATTTGACATATTTCCTTCTGATGATTGTAGTTTGTAGGATAACGAATCATTTCCAACGTAATCCTTAAAGGGTCTATAATATATTACTGTATGATCAAACATAGTGTCTTCTACTGTGGCAGTTCCATGTAACGGCATTTGAACAAGAACTACATGATAATTAGAGAGGATATCAATGTTTAAAGATATATTTTTGGTAATATTTCTAGTTAAATTCTGCGCTGTAACATTTAAAGATTTATTTATAATTTGATTATTTATGACTTGGATATTAACCCCTGCAGTATTAGATGTTAAACCTGTTTTATCTACTGATGTGTAAATGAATGTATCATTACCCACATAATTATTTACAGGTGTGTAAACAAAATTAGTGCCATTGATAGTTATGTTACCATGTTCCGGTTCAGAAACTAAATTTGTATAGGCCAAATCATCATCTGCATCGGTTGCATTAAAAACACATCTCAAAGTCTCATTCACCTTAGTATTTAAAGACATGTTTCCAGCTGTTGGTACATGGTTTACAACCCCATTATGATAAAAGTTCAAATCAGCTAGTTCCGATTCTGCAGAATTTTTTAATTTATTTGCATCCTTTAACAAGTCAGTAGACACTTTTGCAATTATACCCGATGCAGCAGCGATTAAAGAACCAATACCCATCATAAGAATAATAGCATACATAAGAGTGGGGGCATATGGGATCATAACTACTGACAAGATTATACCTCCTGCCAAAATAGACAATATGCCAGAAACTAATATTAAAAGGCAATCTAGATAAAATAAACTTGCAAATATTATTTTAAATTTTTTTGATTTATCTTTCAAATCATTGGATTTTTGAATTTTATGGTCTATATTTGCTTTTTGTATTCTATATGCCTGATTTATTACTTCTTTGCTGTTAATAGGTTGATTTGATGTTAATTTGAGCTTAATCATTTTTGGAAGTTTTTCAATAGGAATACTTATAGCTCTGTTATCTGTCCCGTTAAAATAAGCAAATCCACTTGAGTTATCAATTCTATCGAAACTTAGATATACATAATTTCCGCTATCAGTTTTTAACTGAATTATTTCACTATTATGTAAATCAAAGGGATTAGTTTGTGAGATTGTAAAGGAAACTTTAAAATATGATTCTAATTTGTCTGCCATTAATTGTGCATTGTTCATAGAGTCGTTGTATTGTTCAACTTGTTTGTCGGCCGTGTAGAAAGTTTCATTAATGTTCTGCGCTTCTATTTCTATTTCTTTAGTCAGTGTTTCAATTTGTTTTGTTTCGGTTTTTATGATGGATATATGTTCTTTAATTTTCTTAAATTTCCAGAATTTCCACCAATTATCCTTCACATATTCGGCCGAAACTTTAATATTCTCCGTATGTCTACTTAATTCCGTACTTGTTATGTTTATTTTATTTGAACTATTTGTTAAAGAGTTTAAACTTGTGTCTATGTTAGTTTGGTTATTAACTTCTATTTCACCTTTCAATTGTGCACTTATTGGGGTTATACTAACTACTAAGAAAATCAAAAACAAAGACAAAATCATAAATTTTCTATCTATCAATAAAATAATATCACCTTAAACTTTGCATGTATACTTTAAACATTAGAATATTTAAAGTTATTGATATGATATATAAAAATAGAAATAATTATAAAATTAAATAATAACTAAAAATAATCAAATTAAATTGACAGATCGAATTAATTAAACATTTTATCCAAAAACTGAACTGATTTGAAATTTGGAATAAAATATTTCTTTAAGTCAAAAAATAAGCTCAAATTTTACTTGGAAATTCTTGAAAAATGGAAAAAAGAGATATAATAACCAATACAAATCCAATAATTAATGGTTTTTTTACAAAAATAATTCCTCGTTTACTTTAATGTAGATTATATCTCTTTAATTCTTGAATAAATTATGGATACATTCAACCTAATGGTAAATAAAAAATTTAATTTAAATAATCAAATTTTATGTCCTGATGTAATGGAAGAGTTATCTAGTAGGTTGATCAAATTTAAAAAACAGACCTAATTATATTGTTGTGATTAAAATGGATGAAGAAACTAAAAAGAGATTTCCAAAAGAATTTAGTATATTAAAAACTAAAAATTCCTTAATAAAAGAACCTGCATATCTAGATGATAGTTGCGCTCCATTAGGAATAGGATTGCCAGATATATACAAAAAAATGGAAAAAGAGAGCTGTTCATTTCCAAAAATTGAAGACATACAAAGGCGAATTGATATTTTAAAAACACAAGAAAATGTTGATCCAGAAATCATTGAACTTTTAGAGGAAATGAAAAAAGCTTCAGAGGTTCAAATCAGAGCAAATTTAGATCCTATGGAAGAAATTAAAGGATTTAAAAATATTCATGATATAGTAAGAGATGAACAGAATGCAATAGTAAAAGGAATTCAACTAACTCTTTCTAATGAATCCATGCAAATAATAAACAAACAAATCGAATCAGATCCAAGAATATTTAGATCAAAATATCCTGAACTATTTGATTATATTAGGGCACTTGAAGATTAAAATATTATAATTTTTTATAAATTTTAATCTTATTATGCTAATAATTATCTTAATAAAAATACGTATATTTTATTGAAATATTGTAAATTATATGTTCATTGGATTTTAGTATCAAAATTTACTAGAAAAAGGAAAAAATACAAAGTCTAATTCTAACAGTAGAATCGAAACATTCTAACCAAATTTCCATTCATCTCAATTATCATTTTTTGTTTCTAATGAGGTTCTTATTCATTTATTTTTATTTGGTTTGTAGCTTAAATTTAATGAATCTAGAGTATCTATATGTTTTAATTTCCCTCCACATTGACAACTCTCGAAATTAGAAGCAGATTCCCCCTGTTGGAGTTCATAATATCCGTTACAAGTTTTACAAAATAAATATCCTCTATTTTCACTTGGAACTTCTTTTTTTTGCTTAAATTTCATTTTGATTTCTTCACTTGATGGAGTCCTATCTTCTGCTAAATTCTTTTTTATTTGTTTTTTTCCTTCCTTTTTATCTGATAATTTCTTCCTTATCTCATCATTCGAAACCACCAAATCACCCCAATGTTATTTTTCAACAATCCCAAATATAATTTATTCTATATTGATTATTATATTCAAAATTATTGCTTAGCATAGATTGAAATTTACTAACATAACATTGTATTTAAATTTTTAAAGTCATAAACTGTTTTTTGTTAGCATAGGATTAATTTTATTATCTTAATTTTCTTTTTGCACAATAAAACGATGAATATACCATAGGATTTAAAAAAACCAATATTTATTGTTGTTATTTATATGATTATATAAATAAAAAGAGAATTTCATAATAAAGCATAATATGTAAAGAGGAGGTTATTGGGATACTAAAATAAAAAAGCAATTAATTCAGAAATTCCTAATAAAAACTAAAATATAAGTTCTGTATATTCGTTATCAATAGTCTTATATTCCTTTTAAAATAAAACATATTAAAATTATTTAAATAATAAAAGTTATGGAAATACTCTATAAAATCCCTTAGGAGTCAAAAACAGAATTAAAATAGGAAAAATAAATCTCTAGTAATAATTAGATAATGGGTTAAATTAACCTTAAACCATAATTTTTATATACCATCATCTTAAGGTTCATCATTTTACGCTCTAAATCATGTTTTTTTGCCCTTTCTTGGGTGTATAACTCAACATAACGAGCATGTTCTTTATCTGCTTTTTGATGTTCCTTTTTCATTGTTGAATGTAATATCATCAAACTTTTTTTAACTAGTTCATCTCTTTCAGTTTGCAATTCATCCTTTTCGCTGGTTTTTTCAGAGATATTGATTTCTAGTTCGGATATTGAGTCTAAAAGTTGTTTGAGCTCTGTATTTTCCTTTTCGATTTTACCTTCAACACCATTATTGGAACCTTTAAGTTTATCTTTGAGTTCCTGGAGTTTATCCTCGGCTTCAGATACTTTAAGCTGAGAACTAATTCTTTCTGATTCTAGAGTATTCAATTCATTTTCATAATTGATAATTTTTTCGTCAAAATTGTTTATTTCTTTAATTTTGCCCGAAGCCTCTAAAAAATCGTTTATATCGCTTATATTATCCTCTCCAATATATATCATTTAAAAAAAATGGACTATATCCATTTAGAAATAGAAATTTAAAATTGAGACTTTTATTATTATTTACTATGAATAATTTCTCTAAAATTTTAACTTCAAGTTCCTATTGTTCTTACTATGGTATATACTTTGGTAAAAAAAATTATATAATTGATTTAAAGAACTCATAGCAACTTATAAGGATGAAAACATGTTTTTACATTCAAATAAATAATTTATATGCTAATTTTGGGCTTAGGCTGTTTATATTATCTTATATTTTAATATTACTTATTAGATAATTATATACAATAAGATTATAAAACTTTATAATATTATTGTTTGTAACCAGTTTTTAGGCAGAATCTTAAAAATAAACCGAATATATGTTTTAATTGTGTTGTGAATGATATAGAAAAATAAATAAATTAGTTGATGAGAATTCAAATATTATTAAAAGAAGGTATGGGTTGTAAACCATGAATAATAACATAGATTTCTATTACTTTTCTGGAACTGGTAACACAATGTTAATTGCCCGTAAAATGACTGAAACATTTATCGAAAATGGATGTCATGTTAATTTGAAAAGAATGGAATTATCTAATGGTTCAAATATAAATATTGAAAATACAATTGGATTGGGATTTCCAGTGGCAATACTATCCACCTATACTCTAGTATGGGAATTTATAAACAGTTTACCCAATGTACAAGGAACTGAAATATTCATGGTCGATACATTGGGGGGCTATTCAGGAGGGCTGGTTGGTCCTCTTCGTAATATCTTGGAAAAGAAAGGATACAAACCTATAGGGTCTTGTGAAATCATAATGCCTATTAACATCTTTTTTATACAAGACAAAAAAACAAATGATCTTAAGATTAGAAAAGGACTTGAAAAAGCAGAAAAATATGCCGAAGCATTAATTGAAGGAACAACAAATTGGGGTAGAGTTCCATTTTTTTCAGATATTATGTATTTAATTTCAATTGTAGGATTTAAACTTTCGGCAATTGATCTGCACCAAAAATACTTTAAATTTAAAACAGACAAGTCCAAATGCAATAATTGTGGGATATGCATTGATATCTGTCCTTTAAATAATATTGTCTTAGATAAATACCCTGTAACACAAAATAAATGTGAATACTGTATGCGATGTGTTTCAATGTGTCCACGACATGCAATAAAATCAATACTAACATATAAAGGAAATACTTACAGCGCCGTTAAAGCGAATGACTTTGTTAAAAATAAGACTGATAGATTAGATTGAATAGGAGTCAAAACTGGAAAAAAGGATCTAATATGGATAAAAATTTAATATACAATTTAATTTAATCAAGCTTATGAAAAAAAATCTAATCAAAATTCAAACTAATAATCAAATGTGGGATCAGACAATATTTCCAATAATGTAACATAAATGTGGATAAATAGGAATAAATTCTCTATATAACTACTAATTCTCTAATAATATGGAATAATACACCAATAAAATAATAAACTATAACAAAGATATTAATATTGGTTACTATGTTTAAAATCAAAAGAGCTTACCAAGATCCAGAAGATGAAGATGGATATAGAATTTTAGTTGATAGGTTATGGCCTAGGGGAGTTTCAAAAGAAAAGGCCAAATTTGATTTATGGATGAAAGAGATTGCGCCTAGCAATGAACTAAGAAAATGGTTTGGACACGAACCTGAAAAATGGGGAAAATTCAAAAATAAATATATCAATGAGCTTGCAGAAAAGAAGGAATTAATTAACCAACTGTACGATATGGAAAAGATCAACAAGACAGTAACTATGATTTACTCTGCAAAGGATGAAAAGCATAATAATGCAGTTGTTCTTTTAGAATTGCTAGAGAAATCATCAAAAACAAGTTAACAATGCTGAAGGGCACAAGGATAATAATAGAAACTAAAATTTCTTTGGTTATAACATGATCAAAATAAAAAAGGCAAGTCAGATTCTTGACAAAGAGGAAAGTGCCAAAATCCTTGAAGATAAAATATATCCGTCACAGAATAAGATGGAACAATTAATATTAGATACTTGGCTGGATGATATTGGCAGTAAAACTAGGGAATTGTCTTTTAATGATAATGATAAATGGATTGAATTCAAAGATAAATATGGGGATGAATTTGAGGATAAATTAGAACTCATGGATAGTATAATGGTCAAAAAAAAGGAAAAACTCAAAGTAACATGGATTGCTGTGTTTAAGAAAACTTTTGCCGAATAATATCTATTCAATTTAAAAAATAATGGAAAAACTACTCCTTTTTATTAAAAAAAATTACTACAAAAATTAATGAAAATATTTTTATTAGATATCCACAATTATAATTAAATTCAATGAAAACATCAAAGCAAGTAATTATTTCAAGAAAATAACTATCAAAAACACTATCACACATAAAATATTAAAAATAAGCAACAAAATAATTAAAGTAAACACAATCTATATCAAACCGCTAAAAGAACAGCAAACACATGGTACACAGTAACTATACCAAAAGCAGCAATTAAAGACAACGCAAGCAACAACCTAAAAGCAACATACACCTTCAAATTCAAAACAGGAACAAAAATACTATTTTTTCCTTTCTTTTTATTTTATATATTCACTACCAGGGTATTTGAATAAATTTTAAATCCTGTATTCATAAAATGTTTCATTATAATATTCTTCGAATGAAGACTTGAATTTAAAAACTAATTTGGATATATCGTCTTTTTTATTGAAATATTTAGTTATTTCAATTACTGCATAGTTTTTATCTTTTTCATAATAGACATGTATTAGAGCATCTCCACCATAATGTTCTTGTAATTCTTCTCTTATCCTGTTACAAGAGTTTTCAGGAAGTTCATCATCATAAAAGCCCAATGTTTCTGTTGTATTCATATCAGTATCTTTTAATGGTTTGATTGTTATCCAAGGTTCTGGATGTATCAATCCTTTATAGTGTAACATGACGGACATACCTCTAAATAATATTTATATGTATTGTGGGTTATTTAATTTTTCATAAAAAATCATTAAATTACAGTCAATTATATCATCTTTGATTAACAAATAATTATATAATGGATTTGTTTTTTAAATTTAGGAGGGATTATAATAAAATGAGCGTTAAAGAAGATATACGAACGCAGATAATTAGGGAACTTAAGCATGCCAAGTTTCCAATAGACACACCTGAAAAACTTTTAGGATCCTTTCCAGATGGTGGACAAACCACATGTAGATCTGGTGATATTGTATTAACCGTACAAGATGCTAGTAAAATTATTAAACCAAATGACTTCCCATTTAAATCATCCCAAGAAGTAGCAAAGGTAATAGTAGATAGAGCAGGTTTATAAAACCACTTATACTCTACTTTTTTATAACTTAAAAGTTTGGATTAATCAGAGATATATTTTGTTCTTTTAAATATTTCAGTTTGTGATTCATAGTAGTTTCTAAATAGGTTTATTTTATTCATGATTATCTCAACGGATTTATCTAGTTCTTTTGGCATGATTTTAACTGGGATTATAATAGTTATTTCAATTATTAATGTTTCGTTATGTTCATTATATTTTATTTCAAGTTTCGTGGAGTAATCGTTATTTGTATATAATTTGAATTTGTCTAATTGTTCTTTTAGATAGGTGTATAAATCTTGGTTAACAAGGGTATCTTCGAATTTAAGAAAAATATGGGTAGATGTTTGGTTCTCGTTTGTTTTAATATCGACAATTTTTATCATTCATAATCTCCTTAAGTTATATATTGAACTTAGGAATGGATATATTTATCGAAAATAAGAAAAATCAGAGTTTTAATTAAAAAAATAGTACTGTTCGTTTGAATATAAAACAAAAATATTATTTTTAGGTAAAGATATCTGTTACATTAAAAATAGAAGGGATATTTAAACAATATCATACCGAAATGTATTGATTATATAATGGGGGTCTTTTGAACGAAAAATTCGAAGATCTTAATAGTAGAAGATGAAATTATAGTAGCAACATATTCATCTTGGTATATTATATTATTAAGTAAATTCTTCGCATAAAAAATTGGAGGCATATTCTACCTCTAAATCTAGTACGATTTAACAGTCGAAGTAGAGAAATAATGAATTAAACCCTTTTTTTTGTTATGAGGGGTAGGGAGGTATTTTCCACATATTTGGGGGACCAATTCGTGGAGGAATTGGTAAAAAATTAGAGAAGAAAACACCATCCCATACTCCTATTTATTATAGGGTGAATGTTCTATTTGATAATATGGTTTATTATATAATTATCAGGCGGGCAGGGATAAATTTTAGAAAAACTAAAAAATAAGTGTTGAAAGGCGCTTATTCCCTGCCCATATTATATTATGGGCACTGTCCTATTTGATAATTTGGTTTATTTTATTTTTAGATTTTATAATTATGATGCGGGCAGGGATGTGATTTTTATCAAATTTCATGGACTCATGAATTGTGAATGTTCAGGATAATATGTAAGATGGGTTTAAGTCTGATCCTTTTCTATTTTTATTATTTAAAAATTGAATGCTTCGTTCATAATATTTCTGAAATTCTTCTATTAAACCCTTACATAATTGTGTAAATTCCTCTTGGTCTTGTGGTTTAAGACGATCTGGTATTGATATTATAATGTCTATAAACAATTGTTCATCAGATTCATCATAGAGTGAATCATATGTCATTGTATATCCACGATCAAAATGTAAATTATAATTACTCAAACGACCCTCAATAAAGGCACAGTGTGCTTTGTTAACTTTATTATCTTCAAATTTCAGCAATATATCGGTTGCAAAAGGTTTTGTTTGATCTAACATTTCAAATTTGATAAATTTTAAAATATACATCACCAATTCATAATTAACATTCATTATAGATAAATCTAATGAAAATAGTATATTATAGTGACTATTATCACAAAAACCAGTCATTATGGTTCAAATTAAATTCCAAAATTAAATTTTAAACCACTTTTTACATTCAGGACAATATACTCAGTAACAATGATAGTAAGATATTTATTACCCTTTGATCTGATAACGGTTTTTTTGACCTTCAAATCCACAACGGGGACATTTGATATTTTCAGCCATTTTACTTCAAAATTAAGTAATTGGAACTATGATTTAATAGTTACTATTTATAATTATATTAAAAAAATTAATTAACATCTTAAAGCCTTTGAACATGACTTATCAAATATTGAGCATTGTGCTTCATAAAAATTTTCAATCGTTCCCAGATGATCCATAAATATTTTTATGGCACTCTCAAAATCTTTAGGCATAAGGTGTTCAGGAGTCAAGATACTAACTTCGATTGTCAATTGCTCATAATGTTCATTATAATCCATTCCAAGTTTAATGGAATACTCATTATTCATATAACATTCTAGATTTTCCAATCGATCTTTTAAAAATAAATATATTTCAGGGCTAACTTCACTATCTATAAATTTAAGCAATATCCTAGTACAACCAGGCTTAATTTCATTCATTTTAATATCAAGAAATTTTAACAAAATTAAAGCCCCTATTATATTATTATGAACTTGAGAAAGGATATATCTTATTAAAAAAAAGGGAGTTTGTGATGTTTGTCACTAAAAACCAGTCATAGAGTGCAAGTGTAACAAAAAAATATCAATCAGTTTAATTTAATATAAATTTCATGGTTTCGTTTATCCCTAAAAATAGTCAAAAGTGTAGTCAAATAGATGTCAAGATGTTTATGAATCATAGATCATAATTTAAATTATAAAAAAATTTGATATTAACTTTCAAAAAAGTATGTCAGTGAAGTAATTGTTGTTCAGATACACAGAATCTGCATAGTGCATTTGGATTTTTTAATTGACGTTTTTTTACTGGACAGAAATATATTCCATTCTCACTATGTAATACAAATCCTCCAGGAAATCGTGTTCCAATGGGATGTATAGGTTCTTCACGCACAAATGTTGTATAGGTAGCTATTATCCTAGCTATTCTAACAAAACATCTTTCATTATTTCCTTCAGCATCAATATTCTGTTGATTTAATACTTTTAAAAATTCTTGAAGCTTTTCTACATCAACATATCCGCAATAATCATTTTTATCCTCTTTTAATTCCTTTATCCTCAAGAAAAAAGCCTTGGAAAATCTTTCAATATAATCTTCTCTGTAAGACTTTGGCATGTACTTTGCATCTTCTCTAAGAAATGCTGCTGCAAGCATTATATCTTTCATATGAATATTTTTTGCTTCAGCTTTTACAATATCCCTGAGCTGGTTTCTTGATAATTTTTCTAGATCAAGTATCTCAAATTTTTCTAGCATTTTAAAGCTCCAAATACAAAATTGATATAAAAAAATCAATTTTCAGATTGAGTTATGTCCTCAAATAGTTCAGGGTCTTGTTCTGCAATGCAGAAACCACATACAGCATTGGGATTTGTTTTTTGTTTTTCTTTCACAGGGCACAAATATTTCTCTCCATCAAATTTGACTTTAAAACCGCCCGGAAACTCTGTTCCAACAACATGTATAGGTTCATCTAATACAAAACTGGTGTAAATAGATATAATTTGGTATATTATTGGGAAATAGGGATCTTTAGGATAAATTTCCATCATTATTTTTTCTTGTTCTTCAAGCAGTGTGAGTGACTCTTTGAGTTCATCCATATCCACTGTATCGGAATAAATATTTTTATCCTCTCTTATTTCCTTTATTCTTAAAATAAAACTTTTTATGTAAGCATCATAGAATTTTTTCCTGTAACTTGGTTGAACATATTTACCTTCTTCAATAAGATAATTACACGCTTTCATAATATGTGTTATATGAATTTTAACTGCCTCAGATTTCAGTAATCTTAGTAGTTCCAGTCTGGTTATTCCCATATTATGTTCTAGTTCATCTCTGTTCAAGATCATTTTTATCATATTCTTTAATATTTATCAATTATAATTAATCGCCAAATATTTATTTAATATAGCTTCTGCTGTCTTAGGGCCAATTCCATCTATTTTCAAGAGTTCATCACGGGTTACGTATCTCAAATCTTCTCCAAAAACTTTTACAAGAGATCTGGCCCGTTTTCTTCCTAATCTTTTTATACTCACAACTAATGGAACAATATCGGGTTTTACTCCATAATAAAGACGTGCAGATAACATGTCGAGTAGGTCTAATCCTGAATAGAAGTTCATAATATTACATATGTTTTTGAAAAATTTTACAAGCAGTGATGCCTCGTATGCAGACCTTCGTGTTGCAGCGGCATATACATTAAATGCATTTTCAATTTCATATTCATTCCTTTCATCCATCCATTCCATTAATGTTGCAGCTGTTGCCTCATTATTACCTATATCTACAACAAAAACTCCCGCTTTGTTTAATTTATCCCTAACAGGTTCTTTACTTTTCCGACCTTTGAAACTTATTCGTGGCATATCTGGTGTTTTAGTTAATTCGTAGATCAGCTGGTTTGGATCAATTTCATTGGATCTACTTGCAAACTCTCTTAGTCTAACAGCAGTTTCCACAGCATAATTACTCTTTGCAATGAGCATTCCAAATTCAGTGGTTTTAAGCCCATCTGGTGTTGGTTTGATAATACCATTTTTTATAAGGAATTCAAGTGCATTATTAACTTCATACTCCATTGAATCTGCACAATATGAATTTAAATATTCGTTGTTAGCCATTTGCCAACCATAAAATGTTTCAGAAAAAAATTCAAGTATATCTGCTGGTTTTTTTGCAAGGGTGGATGCAATTTGTGTTATTATCTGTTTGTAAACTGCATCTTTATTTTCTATGAGTTTAGAATTGGTTGATTCTATTTCTCCATGAATATAATGATCTTTAAGGTTGTAAGCTTCATCGATACTCTTTGCAATAAGGTACGAATATCCTTCTGTATCATATCCCGGTCTGCCAGCACGACCAGACATCTGCTCGTAATCAAATACAGGTATTGGCTGAGGTCCTTGACTGGTCCATCGAGTGTAATCTCTAATTACAACATTTTTTGATGGGAGATTTACACCATACATGAGGCTTGGGGTTGCTGTAATCATTAAAAGGTTCCCTGCCCTAAATTCATCTTCGATTATCTCTTTTTGTTTGTCGAATAGACCTGCATGATGGAATGCAACTCCATTTTCAATGCATTCAGCAAGTTTTAGACATACAGCTGTTGGTAGAGACCCACGTTTTTTTGGAACATCGAGTATTTTCTGGCTTACCTCATGGAATCTAGTTCTTTGTTCACTGGTAATTTTCCTTTTGATCTTTCCTGATGTGTAATTTGCAAGTGATTCTGTAAACCTTCTAGTTGATACAAACACAAGAGCTTGGGATGATTCTTTTATGGAAGTGTTGAGAATTTTCACAATAACATCATTTTTGTTCTTTATTTCCATTTCTTCAGTTGCCAGCACATCTTTATAAAGTGGGACTGGACGATAATCATGTTGAACAACATGAGCATCTAACCATGAAGAAATTTCATTCATATTTTTTAGAGTTGCTGAAAGTGCTATGATCCTCATACTAGGATTCAATATTCTGGAACGTGTTATTGCACATTCCATGGTTGGGCCCCTTGAGTATTCCCCAATCATATGGAACTCATCAACAATTAGTAGATCAATGTCTCGGAGGGTATTCCATGAAAACCGGGTTATTGCATCAAATGATTCAAATACCATAACTGCTAGATCAGAGGATGAAGGATGCTTTCCAACTTTTATCCCAAATTTCTCAAACTTTTTAAATTCCTTAACCTTTTCATTTTGTATAGAAATGAGTGGAACCGCATAAACAGCTTTACCTCCATTTAAAATAGCATTTAATGCTGCCATAACTCCAAGAACTGTTTTTCCACTGGCTGTTGGTATTGCAATTATGTAATTGTTTTTGTCTTCCAAAAATCCTGAATCTATAACTGCTTTCTGGGCAGGATTAAATTCTTTAATATTTGGATAACTTTCCTTTACAATTTCCTTAATCTCAGAATCTTTAGAATCCATAAAAATCAGTTTACCTCTTAATCTATACACAATAATCTTCATTATTTAAAATAATTATTCTTTCCTCTTCTCAGAAACAACAATATCCGATATTCTTGTTGATGGATATTGTCCATTTTCGTCTTTTTCAACACTTTTTACCATATCCCACACAGTTAAAAGAGCCACACTAACTCCGGTTAGTGCTTCCATTTCTACACCTGTCTTACCATTGCATCGAACTATGACATTTGTTTCAATAAAATCATCTCCAAACTCAAAATCAACATCCACTCCTGTTATTGTGAGAGAATGACATAGAGGGATTAGATGATGGGTTGATTTGACAGCACTTATTGCTGCGATCTGGGCAGTTGTGAGAACATTTCCCTTCTTAATTTCTTCTCGTTTAATCAAATCAATTGTAAATTTTTGTAAATGTATTTTACCTTTTGCAGTTGCAGTTCTTTTTACAACGGCCTTATTACCCACCTCTACCATCTTTACTCCTGTATTTGAGAGGTGTGTGAATTCTTTAGCCATAATACTCTTCTCCAGGTTAATTTAAATTGGAATTTTCTATATTATTTCTGAACATTATGTTAATATGGTATTTAAGTTAATTAATATTCTTAAGTTTTCTAAAATATCTAAAAATTTTGATCTACATATATAATAACTAAAGTGGAAAAAGATGAAAATTAATTCTTTGCAATTTGTAAAATAAAATCTTTCTTTGCAACGTTAGAATTACTTTGAATATTTTAATAATTATGATTTGTTGTAGTTGTTGTTTAGAACATCACCATTCATGTTAACTATCATGCAGTCAAATTCCATTTTAAATCTTTCAGAACAAATATGTTTAATGCTTTCGGCTATGCTGTTAAATACGGGTATAACCAAGTTCTGTTTTTCTAGCAGAATTATCATTTCTTCTGTTGTGTTGGATTCATAAATTTTCATAATAAATTCTTTATTTGCACCTGAAAGAGCAGAATGAACCGATATTACTTCTCTTCGCCCATCCGCTATGGAATGTTTAGTATTAAAAATACTTGCAGAGATTTTAATGAGCTTTCCAGCATGACCTAATAATGTTATTCTATTTACTCCCTCTTTTGATGCTTCTTCAAGCATGTATCCAACAAAGTTTCCCATTTGAATTATCTGATCGCTATTAACATCTAATATTCTTTTAGCAATTTTCTCACCAATATTTCCAGGTACAAAAACAAGATCTTTATACCCTTCAGCCACAGCAACATCAATTTGACATCTGTAGGATGTTTTATAACTTTTCAAGTTCATTGAACGAGCAAAACCAGTTGTCCCCAGTATGGAAATACCATCCACAATACCCAGTCGAGGATTAAGAGTCCTTTTTGCAAGTTCTTTTCCGCCAGGTACAGTAATTATCACTTCTGCACCTTTACCTTCTGGTAAATTCTTTTGTAGGTTTGATATTATCATTTCCCGGGGAGTAGGATTTATTGCAGGTTCTCCCACTGGAATTTGTAAACCTGGCTTTGTAACTGTTCCAACCCCATCTCCACCGTTAATGATTACACCAGAAGTTTCAGTTATAATTAGATCAGCAAAAATTTCAATGTTCTTTGTAACATCGGGATCATTATATGGAAATTTAATTACAGATGCTCTTCCAGAATAAGTATTTAATTTTTCAGAATGTTCAACAAGAACATTTAGATCTCCAAGGGGTGTTTTTATTTCAACTTCAGTTATGCTTCCATTTATAGAGAGTAGGGCTGCAAGTGCAGCTGCAGTAGCTGCACTCCCTGTGGTTATCCCATATTCAGACTCTTTTAAGTGAAATCTGCCTGAAACTGCCCCTTTAGCCATTTTTATTAAACATCTTTTAAGCTTTTTTTTCTGCCATCTCTTCTTTGATAGCTTCTAAAAGTTCTTCTTTACCTGGAGCACCAACAAATCTAACAACACCATTTAGTGCAACAGCAGGAACAGCCATTAGGCCATATTCTCTAGCTTTTTCTTGATCAACCATTATATCTATTTTTTCAACTTCTATATCATTCGGCATGTCTTTTTTAACATCTTCCACCAGTTGAACAGCCATAGGGCAGTATGGACAAGATGGGGATGTAAACACTTCAATTTTAACTACCATATTTTTCACCTCGGAATATTAAAATTTATCTAGCTTTTCTGTTACTTAATCATTCAATAAATTGAAGGCATATTAATATTGTTGTCGGTACCGTTCTTTAAATTGTTTCCAATACCCAATCCAATTGAATATGCAATTTTTGATGACAAACTATTGAGGATGTCTAAAAGCCCGGATGTTGTTGATATTGTAACGGTATTATAACTTCCTTTTATACCGCCGAGTTTTGCAGCTATATCTAGTGCATGAGTTTTTCCACCAGTGTCATCTACCAGTTTTAAATCTTTAGCTTGTGTTCCGGTATATATTTTACCCTCTGCAATACTGCTTGTATAATTTTTGTCTAGATGTCTATTATCTGAAACAATTGTAATAAAATGATCATAATCTTGATCAACCATTCCTTGAAGCATATTTTTTTCATCGGTGGTTAAATTTCTATAGTCCGCACCCATATCTTTGTACTGGCCTGCTTTAATGGAATATTTGTTTATACCATTCATCTGGTAATATTTTGACAGATCTGTTAGTTCCATTATCACACCTATACTACCCACCATGGATGATGGACTTGCAACTATCTTATCTGCTGAAGAAGCTGCTAGATACGCCCCAGAAGCTCCAACGTCACTAATCCATACAACTACTGGTTTTTTACTGTCTTTAATTATTTCCATTATTTCTTCACTAGCAACAGGAGATCCTCCGGGACTATTAACATCTAGAAGTATTGAACTAACACTGCTATCAGCTTCGGCCTTTGAAATTGCATCTTGCACTGTTTCGGGAGTGATAACACTTCCTCCATTAATACCGGATGATCCATATGCAATCTCTCCTTGTAAAGGTATAATTGCAACTGTATCACCATTTGGACTCATATTTATCGTACCGTTAGAACTTCCAACTAAAGCTGATATTCCTAATATTAGGATTATTATAAAAAATAATCCTCCAAAAACTATGGATAAAACGATTTTGCTGTCTCTTTTCATCAATATCACTCAATTAATGAATAAATTTTAAAGGTATATTTGTAAATTTAAATATTTTATTCATAAATTATATTTCACTCAAATTTGTTATAATATTGAACTAAGAATTTTTATTTGATATACCATAAATATTCTGTTAATAAAACCATATATATCTAATCTCTTTGAAAAAATCTTAATACATCTTATAGAATGCCCTCACATGTCACAAAAATCATACATTCAAGTTTATTAAGCCATTTAAGTTGGAATTTGCATTGTTTAATCATAACTTCAAAATTTGTATAATATTATAATTTTTATAATCAACTTATTTATTCCATCATTAAATAGGGTTATTTACTAAACCTAAGTAAAAAACTACATGATTAATTAATTTATTTAATGTTATATCCTGAAAATATTTATTAGATATTAATTTTACTTAACCATTAACCTATAAATGCCGTTTTATATTATTTTTTTAATGTCCTTGAATATCAAATCCTTTAAATATCATATTTGAAATCTAGACCAAATGTGTAAATAATTTGTGAATAACTTAGGAACAGTTTAAAGATAATAGATTATGTAAATGGATAATATTAGATAAATTATTATACCAATTCCTAAAGCTGCAAATAATTCGAGTCGGGGAAGTAAATAAACTAAGCAAAATAGGAATAAGATCCATACTGGTGGTAAAATCAGAAGCCCTTTAATATAATTTAATACGGGTAAACTTCCTATTTGGCTATAGATGGTTATAATACTCATGGCGGTAATAATTGGAAACATTGCAATGAATGCAGCTAATATTCCCTTATCACGAGTCCCTTAATAAGTGACAAGAGTTAGTATAGAACCTCCTATTATAAAATAGATTATGAATTTTAAACCTTCTCTCATGCTAGTTCATTTCTCCTTATTAAGGCATTATGTAGTCATATATATGGAGTTATAAGGTTATTATAGGTTAAATATTCGTTTACAAATTTAAAATAGATTAATATGTATTTTATTTTGATTATGAATCATTTTGGACTGTTTTTGTTTCGATTACAAATATAATTCTGTCTATCATTTTTATTTTCTTTCCAAGATTTAAATGGGTTTTCTTCTAGACAGTATTCCAAAATCTTCTCATCCAATGCAACTGCTTCGTCACGATATCTTAAAGCTTCTTCATTTCTGTTCAAGATTTTAAGGATAAATAATTTACAATATATTGCATTGATATTCTCTGGATCTAATTTCAATAGCCTGTTAAATATTTCCAATGCATTGTCATATTCTTCAATTTCTGCTAGTGCAAGTCCTTTACTGTAAAGAATCTTTGTATTTTCAGGATGTGATTTTAAAATTTTGCTAAATATTTTAATTGCTTTATTATATTCTTCCAATTCTAATAATGCAAGTCCTTTACTGTATAATACTTTAGGATTTTCAGAGTCCAATTTAAGGGATTTATTGTATAAATCCAATGCTTTTTTATATTTTTCTAATTTTAAAATTGATCCTATCAACAGTAAAATTAAAAGCAAAGTTCCTATAACCAATATATTTATTGAAAGTGTACTTAACCCATTTACAATGTAATTTGAGTGTATAATCATGTTATGGGGAAATAACGGAGAAAAATACAGAATTGACATTCCTAACACAACTACAGTTACTATTATTATATAGGTAGTTTTGTTGTAATATTCCTTTAAAAAGAATGTTGTATCTAATATGGCTATAAAACCATAAATACCTAAATAAAAACTTAAAAATGTTTTATAAGTAAAAAATGCCAATGAAATAAGAATTATTCCCAATATTATTGTTGTTATCGATTTTTTCATTTTTTTTATCCTTAATTCCTTTGATTTATGGAATATCAAGGATTATTTATCACTTTATTTTATCTAATCAATGACATGGGTATTAATTATTAAATATTTAAACTTTTACATGTAAAATTTAATCAATTTCTAAACAATTTTTATGGTTAGAAATCGGAACAATATGTATTATTCTTTTTATTGAAGCATGGAAACACATTTTTTTTGTATTATTCTTATTGTATTTATACAGTAGTTGAATTTTAGATTGATATTTATTATTTTTTTTATTAAATATGCCGCTGAAAAATGAAAATAAGTATTACTGCCAATTAAAATGTTTGTTTTCTAAATGTAAACTTTATATAGTAAATGACTATCAATAATAAAATAACTGATGGTCATATTGTTACTATTAGTTAGATGGATATTGTAATATCCACTATGGAATGAAGAAAGAACAGATCATATTTAAAAACCTGTTCAAATGTTCTTTTCCAAGCTTACAACAGAATTTGGAATAATATTAATCAAAAACAATAAAATTTAATTATTTTCCCTCCTACAAAAACAAAATCAATTATATGGAAGTTTAACTGTATTTTTCCAAAAAAAATTGTAACTTTTCATTCCATCTTAATTTCATTTTATAATGAAAACAACTCAAAGAGGTGTAAAAGTAATGCCAACGTATGAAGATAGAATAGACCTATACGGGGTTAATGGAAAACTTTTAGAGGAAAATGTTCCTTTAGAAGCTGTAAGTCCAATGATGAACCCTACAATCGAGAAAATAGTACATGAAGTTAAACGTTCTGTTGCTGTAAACTTATCAGGGATTGAAAATTCTCTGGAAAAAGCAGCCTTTGGTGGTAAATCAAATTTTGTCCCTGGAAGAGAATTGAAGATTGCCTTGACCGAAAATGCAGATGTACTATCTGAAAAGATTAGAAAGATGATCCAGGTTTCAGATGATGATGATTTCAACATCAAATTGATCAATGGTGGGGATCAGATGCTTGTACAGATGCCGTCACAAAGAATGACAATGGCAGCTGATTACACAGTTTCTACTCTAGTTACCGGCGGAGCAGTTATTCAGGCGATAATCGACACATTTGATATAGATAAATTTGATGCTCCTGCTGTTAAAACAGCAGTACTAGGAAGATATCCTCAAAGTGTGGATTTCATGGGTGCAAATGTCACTGCACTACTTGGACCACCTGTTATGCTCGAAGGACTTGGATATGGTCTTAGAAATATTATGGCCAACCATGTTGTTGCAATTACTAAGAAAAACACACTCAATGCGGTGGCATTATCTTCAATTCTTGAACACACTGCTATGTTTGAAACTGGTGATGCATTAGGTGCTTTTGAAAGATATCATTTATTGGGAATGGCATATCAGGGATTAAACGCTAATAATCTTGTTTTTGATCTTGTAAAAGAAAATGGAAAGGGAACTGTCGGTACTGTTGTTGCATCACTGGTAGAAAGAGCTCTTGACGATGGAGTGATTAAAGTAGAAAAAACCATGCCATCAGGATACAAGATATATGAACCAAATGATTGGGCATTATGGAATGCATATGCTGCATCAGGACTTATAAGTTCTGTAATAGTAAATATTGGTGCATCAAGAGCTGCTCAGGGAATAGCATCCACAATTCTATATTACAACGATATATTAGAATTTGAAACAAGTCTTCCTGGTGTGGACTATGGGCGTGTTGAGGGAACAGGAGTAGGAATGAGCTTTTTCTCTCATTCAATTTATGGTGGTGGAGGTCCAGGTACTTTCCATGGAAACCATGTGGTTACAAGACATAGTAAAGGATTTGCAGTACCCTGTGCTGCAGCTGCAATGTGTTTAGATGCAGGAACTCAGATGTTTTCTACTGAAGCTACTTCAGGATTAGTGGGAACAGTTTATGGGGATATAGAATATTTCAAAGAGCCTATCAAGTATGTTGCTGATGGTGCGCGTGAAATAAAAGATAATATTTAAAAAGTTTTACGGTGATGATGTGGAAGAAATTAAAGCTGTAGACGTGAAAATATTTCCTTACAGGCGATTAAAACCCGAAACTACAGAAAAATTACTTAATGGGGTCATGGATCTAAATGGAATTCTTAGGATTTTGATTAATGGTAAATCAATTCCTAAAATTGTTGGAAATGGTCCTGCAAAGGGAATTCAGGTAAATCATACTGATAGGAAGGTTATTGAAGTAAAAAAAGATAATTTTCAACTTTTAGTATCTGTTGGAGAGATAATAATAACCATAATGTATGAAGAACTGGATTTATTTCTGGAAAAATTAGAAAACCTACTTGATAATAATTTATCATTTAAATATGATATTAAAGTGGGTATTTTTACAAAAACAGACGTCACTGTATCGGATTATTTAAAATTGGGTTTGGGATTAGAAGAAAATATTGATCTCCATCTTATAGGGATGGTAGATCCAAATTCAAAATCCAAAGAAACTGTAAAATTAATAGGTGATTAGAATGTCTTATGAAATACAATACTCCCCTGGAGAAACAAAGATTGCTGAAAACCGTAAGAATCATATGGACCCGGATTTTGACCTTAAAAAAATCAGGGAAATAGCTGATGAGGATATAGTAAGAATTTTAGGGCACAGAAACCCTGGAGAAGGTTATAAAAGTGTTCATCCTCCCCTCGAAGAAATAGATTTTGAGGAGGACATGATGAAAGAAATGGTTGAACCAATACCGGGGGCTAAGGAAGGTAACAGAACAAGATATGTTCAATTTACAGATTCTATGTACAATGCACCTGCTCAACCTTATGACCGGGCAAGAACATACATGTGGAGATTTAGAGGTGTAGATACTGGAACACTTTCAGGAAGACAGGTTATAGAAATCAGAGAACTTGATCTCGAGAAAATATCTAAAACACTGATTGAAACCGAATTATTCGATCCAGCAAAGACTGGTATTAGAGGTGCAACAGTTCATGGACACTCATTAAGATTAGATGAGAACGGACTGATGTTCGATGCCCTACAACGGTATGTCTACAATGAAGAAACTGATCAGGTATCTTATATTAAGGACCAAGTAGGAAGACATCTGGATAAACCAGTTAACATGGGAGAGCCCCTGGATGAGGAACATCTCAAAGAAATAACCACCATTTACCGAAGTGACAACATCAGTATGCGTGATGACAAAGAAGCAATTCAGGCAGTTGAAACTATCCACGCAGCTAGAACTGATGGTGGGTTTGGTTTAGAAGTTTTCAAAAATGATTTAAAGCGTAAATTAGGTGAGTGAAATGGAACAAGACAAGAAGTTGTTTTTAAAAGCTTTAAAAAGTAAATTTAATGAGGATCCTAACGAACATTACACCAACTATTACTGCTATGGTGGTTGGGAACAGTCACCTCGAAAAAAGGAATTCAATGAATATTCTGAAAAACTAGTTAAAGAAAGGGGAGGACTTCCATTTTATAACCCTGACATTGGTGTGCCACTGGGTCAGAGGAAGTTAATGTCTTACAAAGTCTCTGGAACAGACTCATATGTGGAAGGTGATGATCTTCATTTCTGTAACAACAGTGCTATTCAGCAGCTTTCAGATGATATTAAAAGAACAATTATAGTAGGTATGGATACGGCTCATTCAGTGCTTGAAAAACGTTTGGGTGTAGAAGTAACTCCCGAAACAATTAATGAATACATGGAAACAATAAACCATGCATTACCTGGAGGAGCAGTTGTACAGGAACATATGGTTGAGGTTCACCCTGGTCTTGTTGGTGATTGTTACGCCAAGATATTCACAGGAGATGATGGCCTTGCTGATGAACTAGATCCACGTTTCCTTATAGATATTAACAGGGAATTTCCAGAAGAACAAGCTGAAATGCTGAAAAATTATATCGGTGCAAAAACATACCAGATAAGCAGAGTTCCAACGCTTGTTGTAAGAACCTGTGATGGTGGAACCGTATCAAGATGGTCTGCAATGCAAATAGGAATGAGTTTCATTTCTGCTTACAAACTCTGTGCAGGAGAAGCAGCTATAGCTGATTTTTCGTACGCTGCAAAACATGCAGATGTAATTGAAATGGGAACATTTTTACCTGCCAGAAGAGCAAGAGGGCCTAATGAGCCGGGTGGAATTGCATTTGGTGTATTGGCAGATATGATCCAAACATCAAGAATATCTGAAGATCCAGCAGAAATTACCCTTGAGGTAATAGCTGCTGCAGCAGCAATTTATGACCAAATATGGTTAGGATCATATATGTCTGGTGGTGTTGGATTCACCCAATATGCAACAGCAGCATACACAGATGACATTCTAGACGATTTTGTTTATTATGGAATGGAATATGTGGATAAAAAATATGGAATATGTGGAACAAAGGCAGATATGGAAGTTGTTAAAGACATTTCTACCGAAGTTACACTTTATGCAATGGAACAATATGAGATTCCCGCTCTTTTAGAAGATCACTTTGGAGGATCACAAAGAGCTGCAGTGGCATCAGCAGCAGCAGGATGTTCAACAGCATTTGCAACAGGAAATTCCAATGCAGGAATTAATGGATGGTATCTCAGTCAGATACTACATAAAGAGGTCCACAGCAGGTTAGGTTTCTATGGATACGATCTTCAGGATCAATGTGGAGCATCTAATTCTCTTTCAGTTAGAAGTGATGAAGGTTTAATTCATGAATTAAGAGGTCCAAATTATCCTAACTATGCAATGAATGTGGGACATCAGCCGGAATATGCAGGAATTGCTCAGGCTCCTCACGCAGCAAGGGGAGATGCATTTTGTGTCAATCCTTTAATAAAAATTGCATTCGCAGATAAAAACCTCGGATTCGACTTTAAAAATCCAAGAAAATCCATTGCCAAAGGGGCTTTAAGAGAATTTATGCCTGGCGGAGAAAGGGACTTAATTAACCCATCCGGTTAAAATAAAATATATTTGACTTTAAAGTGGATAATATCCACTTATTTTTTTTTATTTATAATATACCAACATTTCAAAAAATAATTTTGTTAATATAAGATCAATTCTTTTAAGTGAATGATATTTAAAGGGTTATAACTACTAAATTAGACAAATTTAAAATAAGATCAATACAATAATGATTAAAAGATAATTAAATAAATATAATTCAAGGTGATTGTCATGGCAATGGCAGATAGACGAGAAAGGGAAAAAAAGAAACGACAGCATGATATTATTAATGCCGCCGAGAAATTATTCTTTTCTAAAGGTTACGACAAGGTTTCTATGAATGATATAGCTTTAGCAGTGGAATTATCCAAAGCAACTCTTTATCTTTACTTTGAAAACAAGGAGTCGTTGTTTTTTGCCATTGTTCTTCGAGGCACGAAAATTCTTAACTCAATGATCCTTGAACAAGTAGAAAATGAGTATAATGGCATGGATAAAATGTCAGCATATAGAAATGCATATTATAAATTTACAAAACAGTATCCTGATTATATCCAAATTTATAACTATTTTCAGTCTGGCCGATTCAACCTTGCAAATCAAGAAAAAACAAATAAAAAACCCAAACCTGCAATGAATTCCATCCCCTACGTTAATGAATGTGCAAATGAGATAAATAGATTGCGTAAAGAAAGATTTTCAATCCTATGTAATTCAATTCAAAAGGGTATTGAAGATGGAACAATACGTCCAGATTTAGATCCTGTTGAAGTAGCAGTTTTATTATCGGCCATTTCTAAAAATTTATCGCATATACCTCCAGATCATGAAAAAGCCCTTGAAAACAGAGGAATAAGTCATGAAGATTATTTCAAAGATGTTGGTTTATTTATCCGGCATATGATAATAAATAGAACAGACTAAAATTTTGAAATTAATATTACTGTAACTGTCAATCCAAGTGAAATAAATTGAACAATTCACAATTTTATAAATACATAAAAATCTATAATTACCATAGTTAATCAAACTTAATAAAAATAATAAGCATTCCACTATTTATTTCTTAAATTAAGATTTTAGTGTATTTGTCAACATTATTTTTGGTTAAAATTATAAATAATCAGTTACGGTGAAATAATGAAAACCATTGTAAAATCTCCGGGTTCTGCCACAATCATAAATGCAATAGCAACAGGATATGGTTCTGCATTTGGTATAAAACGTTATGTTACTGCTGAAGTTCAATTAAAAGGACCAGATTCATCAATAATTTGCAGTGCTGATAGGGACGTTGACACGTCTCTAATGGAGATCTGTGTGAAAATGGTGATTAACAAATTTAAAGAAAATTATGGTGATATTGAAGTTGATACAGGATTTTCAGTAAAAACAAGTTCAACACTTCCTGTTTCATCTGGCCTTTCAAGCAGCAGTGCAACATCAAATTCTATTGTAATGGCAACATCAAAGGCTTTAATGAAGGAATATGATATAAAATCCGATAAAATTGCATTTAATGATCTTGAACTCTTGAATATTGGGGTTGATGCATCTTTAGAAGCAGGAGTTACCATTACAGGCGCATTTGATGATGCAAGCGCATCATTTTATGGGGGTTTCACTGTTACAAATAACAACACTAGAGAGATCCTAAAGATGCATGATATGGAGCAACAAAATATATTAGTGTATATGCCTAATAGAATTTCACCCACTGCACAATCAGATGTGAGGCGTATGAAACTCATTGCCCCACAAGTTAAACTGGCTTTTAATGAGGCTCTGCATGGAAATATATGCAATGCAATGACTTTAAATGGAATATTGTACTGTGCTTCGTTGGCATTTGACCCAAATATAGCCCTTGATGCTTTGGACGCTGGCGCAACTGCAGCAGGACTTTCAGGAACTGGGCCTGCATTTGTTGCAATGGCATCAAATGAAAATGTTGATAGGGTTTTGGAAGCATGGAGTTCCCTACCAGGACAGATCTTTTGTACAGAAGTTGATAATGAAGGTACCATGGTGATTGACAGTGGATAGGGAAGAAGCTTTAAGATTACTTCAAACATCAAGAAATAAGATAGATGAAATGGATGAATTGTTAATTGATCTTATAGAGAAAAGAACATTACTTGCCCGTGATATTCTTAATGCAAAGTTAGTTCTTGGCATAGAAATTGAAGATAAAAAACGGGAAGAATATATCCATACTAAAATTAAAGAAATAGCAAGAGAAAAGAATATTGATGAGGTCAGTCTTACCCGTATAATAAAAATATTAACTGATATGAGTAAAGAAGAACAAAAGAAAATTTTAAGGAGGTAAAATTATGGGAAATATTAGAACATCATTTGTTAAAAGAACATCTAAAGAATTAATTGAAACTTACGAGGGTAAATTCACAACAGATTTTGATGAGAACAAAAAATTAGTTGAAGAATTCACTACAGTCAGCACAAAACATTTAAGAAATAAAATAGCTGGATATGTAACAAGATTAGTAAGGAATCAATCTTAAGCAAAGTCTTAAGCAACCTTAAACAAGAATTTCTTATTTTTTTTCCAAAAATTCTTAATTCTCACAATAATTAGGGTTGAATTTAAAGGTGTGTATTTTAATGGAAATAATAGTGGCCAAATTCGGTGGAACTTCTATAGGTAATGGAGATAGAATAAAAAAAGCTGCAGAATCTGTTGTTAAAGAATATATGAAGGGAAAGAAGGTAGTTGTTGTTGTATCAGCAATAAACAAAACAACAGATGAGATTCTTAAGACAGTTGACGATGCAATTGGAGAATCCATTACAGAGAAACAACTTGCAGACATAATTTCAATGGGTGAAATTACAAGTGTGAGAGTATTCTCTTCAACAATAGAGTCTCTTGGTGTTAAATCCGAATACTTGGATCCTTATATGGATAACTGGCCCATTATTACCGATAGCAATTATTTAAATGCTAATATTAACTTTGAAATAACAGAGGCTAAAACAAAGGAACTTATAAAGATATTAGATCAGGGTATAATTCCTGTTCTGTGCGGTTTCATTGGTAAAGATGAGGATGGTACATTAACCACCCTAGGACGCGGTGGAAGTGATATTACTGCCTTTTTACTTGGACATTGTCTCAAGGCCGAAGAGGTTGTTATTGTAACAGATGTTGGCGGTGTAATGTCAACGGATCCAAACAAACTTCAATCTGCAAAAAAACTGGATAAAATATCAGTTGAAGAGATGAGAGACCTTGCAACACATGGTGCAAAGGTTTTACATCCCCATGCTTTAAGATACAAGGATCCGCTCATAAACGCCAAGATTATAGGATTTGAACACGGCGATCTATCTGCAATTGGAACCGAAATCATAGGGCCAGCAGGTAACCATATGTTGAAAACCACAGCACTTAATGTGGAACCTATATCTGTTATAGCAGTAGTTGGAGAAGAGATACTAACCAAAATTGGAGTACTTTCAGCGCTCACTGATGCACTCGCAGAGAACAAAATTAATATCTATGGTATATCAACGGGTCAAAATTCTGTAACCCTATTCATTGATAAATCATTAGTTGACACAGCACATGAAATACTACACGATGTAGTGGTACAATGCAATGATCTAAGTTCATTATCGGTTGGAACAGACATAGCAATGATAACAGTAGCGAGTCAGGACTTTATAGATACTCCTGGAATAATTACAAGGATAACTGAGCCTTTACGTAAAAATAAGATAAATATCGTAGAAATCTCTTCAAGTCAAACTTCTGTAGTAATTTTTGTAGAATGGAATGATGGTAAAAGAGCTTATGAACTTGTAAGGAGCGTCTTAGAATGAATTTGAAAGGTACAACAGTTGCCATGATAACCCCATTTACTAAAGAAGATGGGGTTGATGAGGCAGGAATGCGTGAAAACATAAACTATCTAATTGATAGAGGAGTTGATGGATTATTGGCCGCAGGTACAACCGGTGAATCTGCCACAATAACCCACGACGAACAAAGAAAAATGATCGACATCCTAATTGACGAGGTCAATGGAAAGGTAAATACCATTGCCGGTGCTGGAAGTAACTCATCAAAGGAAGCCCTAGGACTTGTTCAGTACGCTGAAAATGCAGGTGCAGATGCTGCCCTGGTAATAACACCATATTACAACAAACCTCAGCAACATGGACTTTATGAACATTATAAAATGCTCGAAGAATCAACAGATATCCCTATAATAGTTTATAATGTACCTTCAAGAACAGGTACTGACATAGATGTTGAAACCATTATAAAAGTTGCCAAACTAGATAAAATCGTAGCCATAAAAGAGGCAAACCCTAATCTGGACAAGGTTTCAGCAATAATAAAAGGGATTCAAGATCAAGACATAGAAAACTTCATGGTTCTATCTGGAAACGACGACCTCACACTACCAATGATCTCACAAGGTGCAATGGGTGTTATTAGTGTTGTTGCAAATGTTGATCCATTAAGAATGAGTCAAATGGTTAACGCAGCGCTCAAAGGAGACTTTGTAAAAGCTGGAAAACTCCATTATGAGCTTTATGACTTAATGAAGGTTCTTTTCATAGAATCAAATCCTGTACCTGCAAAAGAATCCTTAAATATGATGGGACGGCCCTCAGGGCACGTTAGAATGCCACTCGCTCCAATGAAGGACGAAAGTATTTCAAAGTTAAAACAGGTCTTAAAGGACCTAGATTTAGTTTAAGGATTTAAATCTAACTAAACTCAACTTTTTTAGATTTATACCTCTTAAACTCATAAAACTAATTTTTAAGCTTATAAAATGGGATTCCAATTGGAATATCAATTTTGTTATTGTTTCAATCATTAGGAGATGAATAAAATGATAAATGTGGCTGTAACAGGTGCATGCGGAAGAATGGGTTCAAAGATAATAAAAACAATACTTGAACAGGAAGACATGGATGTTGTGGCAGCAATAGAAATTCCCAACACTCCTCTACAAGGTAAAGATGTTGGAGTAGTAATTGGAATAGGAGAAATAGGTGTAGAAGTTAACGGGGCAGAAAAACTTCAAGACGTCCTTAAAAGTAAAAAACCAGATGTATTGGTTGACTTTACCATAGCCAATGCTGCGGTGGGTACCATAAAAACTTCTTCTGAATGTGGTGTGAACCTTGTAGTAGGAACAACGGGATTTTCAGACGAACAAATGTCCGAAATAATAGACTCAATTAAAAAAGCCCAAGTAAGTGCAGTTATAGCTCCTAATATGGCTGTAGGAGTAAATGTATTTTTCAAGGTCTTAAAGGATCTTGCAAATATTCTAGGAGACTACGATGTGGAAATTATTGAAGCCCATCATAGACACAAGAAGGATGCACCATCCGGCACAGCGGTTAAAGCTGCGGAGATCATTGCCACAGAACTCAACCGCAACATGGATGAAGTAGGTGTTTATGGGCGAAAAGGTATTGTTGGTGAAAGAACAGCTGAAGAAATAGGAGTTCACGCTGTAAGAGGGGGCGATATTGTTGGGGATCATATGGTTCTCTTTGCAGGTGATGGTGAACGTCTTGAAATAATTCACAGAGCCAACAGCAGACAAGCATTTGTAAATGGAGTAATAAAAGGAATTAGATATGTTATAAATACAGATAAAGGTAATATATCTGATATGGGCGATGTTTTGGGATTGAAATAAATTATTGAAACAGTTAATAATATAATTAAAGGTGGTTAAAATGGTAAATGTAGGAATACTAGGAGCAACTGGAATGGTTGGGCAGCGATTCATTGAATTGTTGGCAAATCATCCTGATTTTGAGGTAACTGCACTAACAGCTTCCACAAGATCTGCTGGAAAAAGATACGAAGATGCAGTAACATGGAATCTTGAAAGTAAAATACCAGAATCAATAAAAGATATTACAGTGGTTGAAACAGACCCCCAGCAAGTAAAAGATGTTGAAATAGTATTTTCGGCCTTACCATCAGAAAATGCGGCAGTGGCTGAACCCAAATTTGCAAAGGCAGGCATGAAAGTTGCATCCAATGCAAGTGCAATGCGAATGGAACCAGATGTACCATTAGTAGTTCCAGAAGTAAACCCTGAACATTTGGATCTCATAGAAATTCAGCAGAAAAAAAGAGGATGGGATGGATTTATAGTTACTAATCCAAATTGCTCTACAATTGCCCTGGTAATGACATTAAAACCACTTTATGACCAGTTCAATATAAAAAGAGTATATGTATCCACCATGCAAGCAGTCTCAGGAGCAGGTTACAATGGAGTACCATCCATGGCCATAGTTGATAATCTTGTACCATTCATAGGTGAAGAAGAAGAGAAAATGGAAACAGAAACACTCCATCTCTTAGGAGACTTTGATGGGGAATCAGTTACAGATGCGAACTTTGGTGTAAGTACATCTTGTCATAGAGTTGCAGTTCTGGATGGACATACAGAAGCTGTTTTCATAGAAATGCAAAACGACTTTGAAGTTGATGATGTAAAACAATCATTTTCAGACTTCAAAGGCCTGCCACAAAAATTAAATCTTCATTCCGCTCCAAAGAATCCTGTAGTTATTCGGGAAGAAGAAAACAGGCCACAGCCACGTATGGATAGAATGGAAGGTAATGGGATGGCTGTATCTGTAGGAAGGATTCGTAAAGATGATGTTTTTGACAAAGGTTTAAAGTACATATTAGTTGGTCATAACACCATTAGAGGCGCTGCTGGAGCTTCTATTCTTAACGCAGAATTGATAAATGAGATAATGTAAACTAATTTACTTTTTTTATTTTTTGGAAGTTGAAGGATAAGACAAAATGTTGGATTTAATTGGTGTGGCTAGCAATGTTGATTTGATTATATTTTATATAATCAATTCAAATCTCCAGAATTCATATTTCAATTTTTTAATGCCATTAATTACAAATGCAGGACTTTATTTATTCTGGTTGGGAGTTTGTGCAATACTTGCAATCTTTGGTGGGGAGAAAGGTAGAAATGTGGCATTACTTCTTTTAATAGCTATTGTTATGGGTTATATTCTTTCAGAAGCTTTAAAATATATTTTCATGAGACCAAGACCATATCAGGTTTTAACAAGTGTGCACCAATTAGCAGCCCTTAATAGTCCTTCATTTCCATCAGGCCATGCAACACAAGTATTCATAGCATGTGTAATCCTTGGCAGAAAGTATGGGTACATTTTATTGTTTCTTTTACTTGCAATTGTAGTATCATTTTCAAGAGTATATCTTGGTGTTCATTATCCTAGCGATGTTATTGCTGGTGCGTTACTTGGTATTGGAATTAGCATAATAGTCATCCATTTTGAAGATAATATCTTAAAGCTTAAAAACAGGTTAGTACATAGATAATTGTAGTGATAAGAATGCCGTTGTTAAAGGACACTGAGAGGGAACAATTGAGGCAACTTGTAAAAGCATGCCTACTAGAGATCAGCAAGTTGAAGATAGAACTTAAAAAATGCCAGAAGGAATCTTCAAAATCAACAGATACTGAGAGCATTCATATAAAAGCAGTTAAAGATGAACTGCAAAATAAGATAAGAGGAAGAGATGAAGAAATAGACAGATTAAAAGCAATTATTAATGGTAAAGAAGAAGAAATTATTGAGTTAGAAAAGATTAAAGTTTATTTTGAGGCTATTATATCCCGGCCCAAAAAGGATCTTACTTCATTCCAATCCCAGATCTATGAGTTATTACCTTACAAAGAAGATTCATCAGAAAATCTCTATTTACAACTGAAAACATTGGGTTTCAGTGAACTTTCAAATGAAAATTTTGAACACGCTCTAAGAAATCTTGAAAGAAAGGGATATTTCCAATCAAGAAATAATGGTAAAATAAACCTATGGAAAAAATTGGATAGAAATGATTAATTCTAATTAACTAGGATTTAATAAAAAAATTAGTTAAACTAGCCGATTTAATTCATTAAATATTATTTATTTTGTACTTACCAAATAATTTAGAGGAAATCATTGAAAATAGTTTATTAAAACACGATCAAAAACTATTTATAGAACCTCTAACCCACTAATGAATTACATATAAAAAAGAGGTGATACTGTGGCACAATTAGGCGGCCAAGGCCAACAAGTTTTAATATTACCTGAAGGTACCAACAGGTTTTTAGGAAGAGATGCTCAAAGAATGAACATAATGGCAGGTAAAGTACTTGCAGAAACAGTTAGAACAACCCTAGGTCCTAAGGGAATGGATAAGATGCTAGTTGATTCATTAGGAGATATTGTTGTGACTAATGATGGTGTAACCATACTCAAAGAGATGGACATTGAACACCCAGCAGCAAAAATGTTAGTAGAAGTTGCAAAAACCCAAGAAGATGAAGTAGGGGATGGAACAACCACAGCAGTTATTATTGCAGGCGAATTACTGAAAAAAGCAGAAGGACTGCTCGACCAGGATATACACCCAACAATCATTGCAATGGGATACAGACAAGCAGCTGAAAAAGCACAAGAAATCCTCAACGTCATATCAATAGATGCAGACGACAGAGACACTCTTTTGAAAGTTGCAATGACAGCAATGACAGGCAAAGGAACAGAAAAAGCCAGAGAACCTTTAGCAGAGCTTATTGTAGCTGCTGTGAAACAGGTTGAAGAAAATGGTGAAATTGATATTGATCATATCAAAATAGAGAAAAAAGACGGCGCAATTGTCGACGAATCAACTCTAGTTCAGGGTGTAATCATAGATAAAGAAAGAGTACATCCCGGAATGCCTAAAAAAGTAGAAGACGCTAAAATAGCTCTTTTAAACAGTGCTATTGAAGTGAAAGAAACAGAAGTTGATGCTGAAATAAGAATCACAGACCCGGCTCAGATGCAGGCATTTATTGAACAAGAAGAGCAGATGATAAAGGACATGATCACCAAGATAGAAGACGCAGGTGCAAATGTTCTATTCTGTCAGAAAGGTATAGATGATCTTGCACAGCACTACCTATCTAAAGCTGGTATAATGGCTGTCCGTAGAGTTAAAAAATCCGATATGGAAAAACTCTCAAGAGCAACAGGAGCAAAAGTTGTTTCAAATATTGAAGACATGAGCTTTGATGATCTTGGAGATGCAGGATCTGTTGCAGAGAAAAGAATATCTGGCGAAGAAATGCTCTTTGTTGAAGGATGTAAAGATCCTAAATCTGTAACCTTACTTGTAAGAGGTTCAACAGACCATGTTGTCGATGAAATCGAAAGAGCAGTTGACGATGCAATAGGAGTAGTTGCAGCAACAGTTGAAGACGGTAAAGTAGTAGCTGGTGGTGGAGCAGCAGAAATATCAATAGCCAGAGGCTTAAAAGAGTACGCAGACACCATAAGTGGAAGGGAACAATTAGCAGTAGCTGCATTTGCAGAAGCACTCGAAGTTGTACCAAAAACACTTGCTGAAAACGCAGGACTCGACAGCATAGACTCACTTGTTGACTTAAGAGCAGCACACGAAAAATCCCTTTACATGGGACTCGATGTATTCAAAGGCGAAGTACGCGACATGTACAAAGCTGGAGTAATCGAACCACACAGGGTAAAAAAACAGGCTATCCAGTCAGCAGCTGAAGCAGCTGAAATGATCCTACGGATTGATGATGTAATAGCATCAACAACACCAAGGGAACCTGATATGGGTGGAATGGAAGGAATGGGCGGAATGCCTGGTGGAATGCCACCAATGATGTAATTTAAAGGTTAAATCCTTTATTTACATTATACATCTTTATTTTTTTTGAATATTATCTTATACTATTATTTTTCCTTAATTTTATCTGATTCATCTAAAAATTCTTCTTTTGTTTATTTGCTTACAAATAAAAATCTTTCTACTCTTATTAATCATCGAATTAGAATATAATGTAAAATTTATCATGATTAATCAATATTTATAATGATTAATAATAGGTAAATATATATACTAAATTCAACTTAATATATATTATAAGACTAAGCGTAAAAAAGAGGATAAAAAAAGTGGTGGGAAAGAAATGAAACGCGATACAACCGTTTTACTAGATGAAAAAAGGATTTTCAAGCCGAATGTTGAAACGGTGGAAAGAGCCCATGTTAAAAATTGGGAAACTGAAATTGAGAAGGGAAAGAACTTTGAGAAATACTGGGAAGAGAAGGCAGAAGATCTTGATTGGTTCGAAAGATGGGACCAAGTACTTGACGAAAGTAACAAACCATTCTTCAAATGGTTTGTAAACGGAAAGATAAATCTGGCCTACAACGCAGTTGACAGGTGGATCAATACCGAAAAAAGAAACCAAGTAGCAATCCTCTATGTTAACGAAAGAGGGGATGAGAAAAAATTAACCTACTATGAACTCTACCGTGAGGTCAATAAAATGGCCAACGGTCTAAAAAACCTAGGAGTAAAAAAAGGAGATACAGTCTCAATGTATCTTCCAATGTGTCCCGAGCTACTTATTTCAATGCTAGCATGTAACAAAATTGGGGCAGTTCACAGTGTTGTATACTCTGGATTAAGTGTAGGAGCATTTGTTGAAAGGATGAACGATGCTAAGGTCAAGATCCTAATTACTGCCGATGGAACATACAGAAGAGGAAAGATAATCGATCTGAAAAAAATATCAGACGAAGCAATGCTCCAATGTCCTACCATAGAAACAGTTATAGTTGTAAAACACACAGGAAGTAAAATAGACATTTCTGACTTGAGTGGAAGGGAAATATTCTATGAACGACTAATTGAAGGGGAACCAGCAGAATGTGAATGTGAACCTATGGACTCAGAGGATCCACTTTTTATATTATACACCTCTGGAAGTACTGGAAAACCCAAGGGAGTTCTTCACACAACAGGTGGGTATATGGTGGGAGTGTCAACAACACTCAAAAACATTTTTGATATCCATGAAAATGATATGTGGTGGTGTACAGGTGACATAGGATGGATCACAGGTCATAGTTATGTTATATATGGACCTTTACTTTTAGGAACTACTACAGTGGTCTACGAGGGAGCACCGGACTATCCCGACCCAGGTGCATGGTGGAACATAGTTGAAAAATATGGTGTAACCAAGTTTTATACAGCACCAACAGCAATCAGACATCTAATGAGATTCGGTAACAAATACCCCAACCTATACAATCTTTCCTCACTTAAAATACTTGGAACAGTTGGGGAACCCATAAATCCAGAGGCATGGATGTGGTACTATAAAAATGTTGGAAAGGAAAAAGCCCCAATAATGGATACATGGTGGCAAACAGAAACTGGAATGCACCTAATATCTCCTTTACCATCAGCTTACCTGAAACCAGGATCAGCAACCAAAGCAGTACCTGGTGTAGATGCTGATGTTGTGGATGAAGATGGTAACCCTGTACCTCTGGGAAAGGGCGGATATCTGGTAATTAAAAAACCATGGCCCGCAATGTTCAGAACACTTTACGAAGACGAAGAAAGATACAAAGATGTTTACTGGAATCAGATACCAGGATATTACAAAGCAGGAGATATGGCCAGAAAAGACGAAGATGGTTACTTTTGGATACAAGGCAGATCTGATGATGTTTTAAAAATAGCAGGGCATAGGGTAGGTACATCTGAAGTTGAATCGGCATT
The DNA here is from genome assembly GCF_019931065.1 of Methanobacterium spitsbergense. Taxonomy (NCBI): domain Archaea; kingdom Methanobacteriati; phylum Methanobacteriota; class Methanobacteria; order Methanobacteriales; family Methanobacteriaceae; genus Methanobacterium; species Methanobacterium spitsbergense. The sequence continues at coordinate 363,536 of NZ_JAIOUQ010000007.1, forward strand.
TGTTAGCCATCCTGCAGTTGTAGAGGCAGCTGTAATTGGAAAACATGACCCAATTAAAGGCCAAGTTATTAAGGCATTTGTAATACTCAGAGAAGGATATAAACTCAAAACCAAACTCATTGAAGAACTCAACAAGCATGTAAGATACGAATTAGGGCCTGTAGCAGTTATAGGAGATATTGAACAGGTAGAATCTCTTCCAAAAACTAGAAGCGGAAAAATTATGAGAAGAGTACTTAGGGCAAGAGAACTGGGTGAAGATGTTGGAGATACATCAACGCTCGAAGAATAATAAAATACAGGAGAAAAATTATTAAAACCCTAAAGGGAGTATAAAAATGGTAGAAGAAACAGAAAATGAAGTTGTATTAAAAGATTTAACAGCAAATCCTGCACCTTTGGGACTTTTGGGATTTGGATTAACAACTGTGCTGTTAAATATACATAATGCCGGTTTTTATCCTATGAATAGTATGATACTTGCTATGGGCTTGGCATATGGTGGAATTGCCCAGATACTTGCATGTTGGATGGAATACAAAAAGGGCAATACATTTGGAATGGTTGCATTTGGATCATACGGATTGTTCTGGTGGAGCTTTGTATTTCTGCTCATACTTCCAAAGATGGGTCTTGCAACGGCACCAGATCCAGTTTCTCTAGCAGCATATCTTTTTATGTGGGGAATATTCACATTTGTTATGTTCTTTGCAACCTTGAAACACAACAGAGGTTTACAAGTTGTATTCATGAGTCTGGCAATTTTATTCTTCCTCTTAACTGCAGGAGAATTAACTGGCAACTCAACTATAACACAAATAGCAGGATATGAGGGAATATTCACAGGATTATCTGCTGTGTATGTTGGTCTTGCATTTGTAATAAATGAAACCTACAAAAGAGATGTTCTGCTTGTATAATAACCATTAAAAATTATTTAAATAGTTATCGCCTCCTTACTAACTATTTAAGCAATAGTTATCCAATGAAATTTTAGATATAATAACTAAACTAGTATTATATCTTATTGAGGATAGCTTCAACCTCTTTTTTTACATAAAAACCAAATGGAACATATAAATACCTATATTTATTTTAAATAATAGATAGAATAATGTTATTAATATCAAATTAATGAGTTATTTAATTGATAATTTAACAATTAAATGAATTAATCAAATATAAAAATATCCGCTTTAACCATCTTTACATAAATGGAAATATAAATTAAATTTCTATAAATAGTAGTATATTGCCCATTTTATTGATAAACGCTATCAAATAGTTTAAGAAAATGAATGAAGGTTTAACATGGTAGAAGACCTCAAAATATTAATACTCGAAGACGTTCCTTTCGATGCTGAGCTCATAAATAGAGAATTGGAAAGAAGTGGAATGAAATTTTCTTCTAGAAGGGTAGAAGAAGAAAAAGAATATTTGAATGAATTAAATGAATTTAAACCCGATATAATTCTAGCAGATCATTCACTTCCTCATTTTGATGGTATTTCTGCTCTGCGTATAGCGAAGAACAAATGTCCAGACGTACCTTTTATTTTTGTTAGTGGTAAGATGGGAGAAGACTTTGCTATAGAAGCCTTAAAATGCGGTGCAACAGATTATGTTCTTAAAGGCAGCCTATCAAAGATAGTACATGCAGTAAATCGTGCACTAGAGGAAGTTAAAGAACATTCAAAACGTAAAATGGCTGAAGAGGCATTAAGAAATAGTCTAAGACAGCTGAAGGAAGCACAGAAAATTGGACATATTGGTAGTTGGGAATGGGATTTAAAAGCACGTGAATTGGATTGTTCCGATGAATTTTATAATATTATGAGTTTAGAACCAACAGAATTTGGAAAAAGTTACAAAGCAATGATGGACATCATACATCCCGATGATAGACAGAGTGTTAAAGAAAGTATAATGGGTGCCGTAAATGAACAGAAGCCCTTTTCAAATGACTACAGATTAATAAGGCCGGATGGAACTGTTAGGATACTTTCATCTAAAGGTGAAGTAATTACAGATCCAAATGGAAAACCTCTAAGAATAGTAGGAACTGAACAAGATATAACCGAACATAAAATTGCAGAGGAAAAAATTAAATCATCACTAAAAGATAAGGAAATGCTGTTACAAGAGATACACCACAGGGTAAAAAACAATTTACAAGTAATTTCTAGTCTTCTACGTCTCCAGTCAAGATTTATTAAAGATCAAAACTCAATTGACATTTTCAAAGAAACTCAAAACAGAGTTAGAAGCATAGCAATTCTACATGAAAAACTCTACCAGTCAGACAACCTTGCAAAAATTAAAATTGACGAATATGTGAAGATCCTAGCAGAAGACTTGATGTACTTTTATGAACTAGAAGAAAGCAACATAAACATGATTCTAGATATTGATGATGTATCACTTAACATTGAAACAGCAATTCCCTGTGGACTTTTGATAAATGAGATGGTAGCTAACTCATTAAAATATGCATTCCCAAATCAAAAAAATGGAGAAATAAAAATTGAACTCCATTCAAATAATGAAGATCAATTTAAACTAACAGTAAGTGATAATGGAGTGGGTATTCCTGAAGAAATTGATCCAGAAAAAGCTGAAACATTTGGAATGCAACTCATTAAATACCTTACCAAACAATTAAAGGGTACAATAGAACTGGACAACAACAATGGAACAAAATATCAGCTTAAATTCAACGAATTGAAATATAAAGATAGGGTAAATTCAAATGGTTAATGAAAAAATATTGGTTGTTGAAGATGAAGAACTCATAGGCCAAGACATAAAAATACTCCTGGAAGATCTGGGATACGAAGTTGTTGACCTTGTACCTTCAGGTGAAGAAGCCATTTCTCTTGCAAGAGAAGCACATGCAGATCTTGTTCTAATGGATATTATGTTAGAAGGCGACATAGATGGTATAGAAGCTGCTCATCACATCAATAACGATCTTGGCATACCCATTATTTACCTGACAGCATATAGAAATGAAGAAATCCTTGAACGAGCAAAATTAACCGAGCCATACGCTTACATAGTCAAACCATTCGAAGAAAGGGAACTTCGTACAAATGTTGAGATAGTACTCAACAGACACAAAGCAGAAAAAGAGAGAATAAAATTAACAGAAGTAACAGCTAAAAATGAATTCCTGAAAAAATCATTAAAGGAACAAGAAACACTACTTAGAGAGATACATCACAGAGTCAACAACAACATGCAGATTATATCAAGCCTGTTATCTCTTCAATCAACACAGGTAAAGGATAAAAGAGATTTAGATCTTTTTATAGACAGTCAAAATCGAGTTAAATCAATGGCAAAGATACATGAACGATTATATCAATCAAATGATCTTTCAAGCGTCCAATTTGCAGAATATGGAATGAGTCTTTTAAACGATCTTTTCAGTTCCCATAGGGCCCCACCAGGTATCAGACTAAAGGCAGACATAGAAAATATTTCCTTCAACATGGAAACAGCAATACCTTGCGGATTGATCATCAATGAACTAGTTTCAAATGCTCTAAAATATGCATTTCCCAATGGTAAAGGCGAAATTTATGTAAGTTTAATGCATAACAACGACAACAAATATTTATTAACCATCAAAGATAATGGTATTGGACTACCAACAGATATAGACTTCAAAAACACCCAATCACTCGGATTCAGACTAATCAACAATCTAACAAATCAGCTCGACGGAAAAATTGATTTGGATGTTAAAAATGGCACTAAATTCAGTATATTATTTGAAGAATTGACATATGAAACAAGGGCAGGAATTAAAGAAACAATTGTGACTGCGTATCAATCAAGAGAACTCAGAAGACACGCCAAAGAACTGTTCAGTAATAGTATTGATAATTGGGGAGATATGCCCAAGGATTTAAGAGAATTGATACAGGATCTTCAGGTACAACAGATTGAAAATGATATGCAGAAGGAAGAATTAAAACGATTAAGAAAAGAGAACATTGATACTAAGAAAAAGTATTTGGACCTTTACAATTCCGCCCCGATAGGATACTTCACAATACTTAAAAATGGATTAATACTCGATATAAATAATACTGGAGCATCAATTTTAGGCATTTCAAAAACAGGATTAATTAAAACTTCCTTCATCAGTTTCCTTAAACCAGATTCAAGGACAAAATTTAATCAAAATAATAAAACTGCAATTGAAAACAGACAAAAACTGGGATACGAACTCGAAATTGTAAGGGCCGAAGGAGATTCATTCAAATCTTATATTGAAACCAACCCAATATATGATAAAGAAGAGAAATTCAAAGAGTTTAAAGTATCAATAATAGATGTGAAGCGTTTCATAAATGATTAAATAAAAAAAAATATCTTCATATATTAATTTTATATTTTAATATATTTAAAAGACATATTCCATAAAAAAGAAAATTTACAGTTTTAAAATTCATTTCCAAGATATTTACCAAGTCTCCTTGCTAAAGCAACAATTGTAAGAACAGGAGGTGCTCCTGGAGCCTTTGGGAAAACGCTGGCATCTGCAACAAATAGATTGGACAATTCAGTTTCAAGATTTTTATCAATTACTTGCCCAATTGCAGCGGTTCCTCCTGGATGGGCTCCTCTAGCAGGGGTAGATGTTAAAGTGGTAGGATCAACGCCCGCCTCCGTTAATATGGCTCCTGCGACAGCAGATCCTTTGGCAAGAAGACTTACATCATTGGATGTACTATACTTTTTAACACTATTCTCAAGAACAGTTCCGCTTGGTTCATCTGCTATTTTAATCATTAATCCTATTATATCTCCTTTACTGACGTTGAACTTCATGAGTTTATTATTGAGTATGCCTGAGTAGTGTGGAGATAAAATAACGTCATCTAATGTAATTAGAGCATTCATTGTTACTTCAGTGTTAAAATCTATTTTCCCTAATATCCCGCCTACAGTTACAAATGTGTCAACAAAAAGATTGTTACCAGCATCTATACCTGATCTGTTTAATATTCTAGGAGTTCCAATACCACCTGCAGACAACACAACACAATCAGCTAAAAATTCTTTGTCTTTACTTTTTACACCCCTTAATTCACCATTTTTAATGATAATTTCCGTGATAGCTGTGTTATCAATAACTTTTGCACCAAAATCTACTGCTTCATCCACATATTTTCTGCTTGTCCATTTAGAATCCCTTGGACATCCAAAAGTACATTTACCACAGGGTTTACAAGTTTCATGATTAATAAATTTGGGCATTTTTTGTGTTTTAAAACCAAGTGATTCTGCCTTATCCATTATAAGTTTAGTGCCAGGTCCAAAATGTGAATCTGGAAGTGTTGATACACCCATTTCAATTTCAATTTCTTTGAAGTGATCTTCAAGATCAATACCAATATTTTTTAACTGTTCTTGACATGTTCGAACAGCATTTCCTGCAGTTACCAGTGTTGTTCCACCGACGCAACTAGTTTTTAATAGCTCAACACCAACTTCAGCATTTTCATAGTGTTTAAAAGCATCTTTAATTTTGGTATACGGTCCTTTTTCTATTAGGGTAACATTTTTTCCTTTTTTTGCTAGTTCCCTAGCAACTGTTGCGCCACCTGCGCCCGATCCAACGATAATAAATTTTTTCATAAAATCATCAACATTAAATTTAGATTAAAATTAAGCTCTTTTCAGTGTTCTACGAGGTTGGCTTGGCTTAAATTCCTGTTTTTTCTCTTTTTTTTCCATGAAGAATCTAACTGCTAAAAATCCTCCCAATAAACCAAATCCTCCATATATTATTAGCGAAACAATTAAGCTGAATATAAGATTTAATATGCCGCTGAATGCAACTAAAACACCGAGTGAAAGTGGATTTGGAAGAACATATGGTAATGTTGGGGGTGTTATAAATCCGAAAAAGAAAAAGAATATGCAGAAAATGCCTGTTGCAATACCTCCAACCTTATAACTTGTATCTTCAGGTCGAGTAAGATAAGTTGCAATAAATCCCATAATTATTAGAGAGATAACCCCTCCAATACCAACTAAAGGTAGGATAATACCTAATATGAAGCTAATAATTATTGCAGTTTCAATATTGAAATTTGGCATTTTGATACTCCCAAAATAAATATAGTAATACTTGTTATAGTGTGAACATTATGACATAAAATTATTTCTACGGATAGTTATCCTTTTTGATTACAGTTAAATGTTACTAAAATATTTTTATTGAATTTAACTCTATTGATTATTAAACTTCTTAATCGTTAATATTTTTTTAAAAATTACATTATTATTATTTTTAGAGTTCATTATTTGCCAAATACAAATAAAACATTTTATATAGGTTTTAAAATTGAAACCTTACTTAATATTTGATTGTATCATAAAGATTAAACTTTAGTACCATTTAAAATAAAAAAATGGTTTATGGATTTGAATTTTTGTATTGTATCACTGGTTCGTTTAAGTTGGTGAATGGAAATTTAAAGAGGAATATAAATAAAAAGTTGAAATAGCTGAAGATGTGATACACAAACATAAAATTCTTAAAAATTTTTTGCATATCATTGGTGTAGATATGGCAACAGCAGTTGAAGATGCATGTTCCATGGAACATGTTCTAGACGTTACAACAATAAAAAAATTAAAAAAGTTCGCAGAATCTACTGAAATTTGGCAAATACAGATGAATTATTATATTCATTTAAATATTATGAGAAAATGGGAAATTACCAACATAAAAACCATTTAACATATCTCTCAAAATTTTATAGATCCCATCCAATTATCAATCTAAGAAATCCAAGAATTTTTATTGGTTTAAACCAAAATATACTTAATAACACAATAAAAACTACATAAATAATTTGTGAAACTTTTTTATAAAAATTAATTCATAAAAAAAATATTAAAGGTTTAAAGGTGTAAACATGGGTTTTTTGGACGGTATTAGGAATAAAGATCTTGAAAAACTTGAAAAGGATCGAAATATAAACGTTATTCTTAAGATTCTTAAAAATGGTGATGAAAACACCAGATGTGATGCTGCAAGAGCTCTTGGGAGACTTAAAGATAAAAAAGCAGTTAATGGTCTATTAGAATCATTGGAAGATGAAAGTGAGGACGTAAGATGGAATTCTGCTAGTGCACTTGGCATGATTGGGGATAAAAGAGCAGTAAAACCTTTAATAAATACGCTTAAACATGATAAATCGTATGTAAAGGTTCATGCAGCTGATTCACTAGGTATGTTAGGTGATATTAGTGCTGTTGAACCCTTAATTGGAGAATTAAACTCTGAAAAAGTTAGAAACCACGCAGCATTGGCTTTAGGAATGTTGGGTGATGACAGAGCAGTGAAATATCTAATAAATGCTCTTAAAGTAGATGATTTCACTTATAGAACGGCTGCAGAGGAAGCATTGGGTATTATAGGGGATGTTAGTGCAGTAGAACCATTGATCAAACTTTTGAATGATAATGATGTGAGTGTAAAAAGACATGCAGCAGGAGCACTTGGAAAAATCGGAGATGAAAAAGCTATAAAACCACTTCGGGATGCTCAGAAAAATGAAAAATGGTATGTTAGGCTTCAAATAGAAGAAGCAGTTAAGGATATTCAATCAAAAGAAACAGAAAAATAAAATGTTTAGCTTATGGAATCGCACCGGACTTTTTTTGTTTATGTTATTACCAAAAATTTATATTTTATTTTAAAATTCATTATAATTTTCCATTACGAGTTTTTCACCCATTTCAACTGCAGTTTCAGCATCTTCTGCCTGTCCATCAGCACCAACTTTTTTCCAAAGATCCATATCTATTCTAAAAGGATATCCTCCTACAATTATCTTGGGATCACTACATTCGCTACACCCACGAACAGATTTTACAAGATCAATTACCTCACCAATATGCGAACCAATGGTAGCAGATATCAAGACCAGATCAGCTTTTTTACTTATTATGGTCTGTATTATACTATCTTTTGGAGTGTTAGCTCCTAAATAAAATGTATTCCAACCATCCATTTCAAAGAAATCTGCAACCATCCTCACACCAATTTCATGAAGTTCTCTACTAACACTCATTGCAACAAGAACTTTGCCTGTTTTTTCGTTCATTGAAATATAGGGATAAAGTTGAGACATTATTAGCTGAGTAGCTGCTGTAAAGTAATGTTCTTGACCTACTGTAATCTTATTCTCCTGCCATAACCTACCAATTTCATAGAGTGAACTTTGAAAAACATGAAGATAAATATCTTTAACACTTATTCCATTATCAACAGCTTCCATAATCATTTTTCCTGCTGAATGGCGATCACCATCAAGTAGTAATTTTAAATACTGTTCAAGAAGTTTTACAAGTGGTTTATCTGCATTCACAAAGGATGCGTAATTTGAGGGTATGGCTAAATTATCAATACTTTCCTCAATATACTTAACTGCAACACTACTCTTTTTGGGAGGTAAATTTTTAATAATCACATCTTCCATAATTTCCAATCTCTCTTTTAGACGTTCTTCCGGAAAGCCTAAATTAACAAGGAAGATTCTTTCCCATGATATGTAATCTGCAAATAAATCCGGACTTGAAGCTTCAATTGCCTCAAAAAGATATGATAGACTATATTCAGTATCTTCAATGTACTTTTTAAATTCAGATTCTCCATAATAATTGTTGAATTCTCCCTGAGATTTAAATTGTTTGGTTACAATTTCTTTAGCAAGTAAATACGCATCTTTATTCATCAATTAAACCTCTTTAATCAGTTAAATATCTAGGTTCATAATATATTGATTATTTAATTAGAGGATATAAGTTTACCTTTGCATTTTTTATTTCCTAAAACTATATGGTTTTTGAAAATATTAAATATTCTTAAATATTATTTAATTTAATTCCAAATTATTATTTTGAGAAAGTATACTTTTTTTAAATTATAATGTCAAGAACAAATTTAGTCTATAAAATTTTAATGAATACAATGTAGGGTGAAATATTTGTTATAGTTCGTTTAAACAGATATTTATGAAATTTTTATCTGAAAAGAATCCAGATCAACAACGCACATTTGAGATAATAAATGAAGGATTATCCAAGAAAGCAGTGATTGTGTTAATGGTATGTTGTAGAGTTATTTATGAAGGAAGAGCGAGGAGCAAACTAGCTTCTGGGGACAGAATGATTATTATAAAATCAGATGGTTCGTTCATGATCCATCAAGATAGAAACCTTGAACCAGTTAACTGGCAGCCACCAAAATCACAGTGCAAAGCTAGTTTAAAAAAAGGAATTATGTATATTGAAGGAAAGCGACGAAACCCTCCTGAAAGACTTGAAGTTGAAATACACAACACTTACATTGCATCCTACTTTAATGGAGAAGATTCTAAGGACCTAGAGTTAACGGGTTACGAAGAAAATATGAGAGAACTGGTATTTGAAAACCCTGAAATAATAGAAGAAGGTTTCAGACCATCAAATCGAGAATATTCAACACCTAATGGATTTATTGATGTTTTGGGTAAGGACAAAAACGGAAATTTGATGGTTATTGAATTAAAAAGTAGACGTGCAGGTATTAATGCTGTTAAACAACTCAAAAAGTATTTGGACTGTTTTTCTGATCATAAAGAATTTGTTAGAGGTATTCTAGTAGCTCCAAGTATCACTGGGGATGCCGAAGAACTTCTTGAGGAATATAAACTGGAATATAAATCTTTGGAACCGCCTAGGGAATTTGGAAATGATAAAAATTTAACATTAGATTTTTTCAATCAAGCTGATTCAAAAAACTATTAAGTTTAGTATTTTATAATCATTTATCATGTTGAATTAAGAATTTTTTATGGGGAACAAATGAAAAAAAAATTGTTAGCAGCTGTGGGAATGGTTGTTTTAGTAATATTATTAGTGTTTGGAACATACAACTATTATACTGTTACACAGGATACTATTGTTGTGGGATACCTACCAAGTAACCATGACTCTGCTTTATTTGTTGCGGACGCTTTGGGAATGTATCAAAAGGAGGGTCTTAAGGTTCAATTGGTTCCTTTCAGGGCTGGTTCTGAGATAACAGATGCAGCCAATCAAAACAGGATTGATGTTGGATACTGTGGAATCACTCCTGTAACCAGTGCAATAGATCAAAATTCAACTGTAAAAATTGTTGCAGCTGTAAATCAGGAAGGTAGTGGAATTGTTGTTTCTGAAAATAATAATATAACCAATGTTAGCCAATTTGTTGATAAAAAATTTTTAGTACCCAAGGAGGGAGGAATTCAGGATGTTCTTTTCAGATATCTGCTTATGAACAATAATATAAGTTCATCAAGCATTAACATAACAGAACTTGAAACTCCTCTTATGCAGAATGCACTGGCTGCGGGAAAGGTTGATGGATACATTGCTTGGGAACCATACGTATCTCAAGCCGATTTCATAGGAAATGATGATGTTTTCATGTATTCTAAGGATATTTGGCCGAATCATCCATGTTGTGTTGTTATTACAACAAATAAATTTATGAAACAAAAGCCAGATCAACTTAGAAAATTCCTTAAGATACATGTAGAAGCAACTGATTATGTTAACACCCATAGAAATGAAACAGCAGCAATTTTATCAAAAAAATTAGGTACTAATATTAATGTAGAACATGAAGCATTAAAACATGTTGAATTTATAGCAATACCTACACCTGAATTTGATGCTAAGATAATTAAATTAATTGATGTTCAAAAAGAGTTGGGTTATGTAAAGAATAATTTAACACTTGAACAAGTATTAGATTTGAATTTCTTACCTACATAATCTAATATTAATTCTTTATTTTTTAATATTAAAACTAATTAAAATCATCTTCTAACATTAATTCTTTTTTTATATCTTCTTTTGAATTTTTTGTATCATATTCATTGGCTAAAGGGTTTTCCTTGGAGAATAATGATGCAACGATAATCAAAACACTTATGATGGCACCTATTAGGAATGCTTGGTGGAAACCAGTGAGAAGTGTTTCAACTGGTACACTAAACTGGAAAGCACCAGTTGATGTAACACCCTCAACATTGGAAGATATATGGCTTACTGTACTGTCAAATATTGTTTCGAAGATCACAACACCCATTACAAGTCCAAGATATTTGGCTGTGTTTAAAAGGCTTGAAACTGATCCCATCATTCCTGGAGGGCTGTGGCTCATAACAAGTTTATTATTGGCTGGTGAAAACATACCATCAGAAAGGGATCTCATTAGAAGTGCTATCAACACAAATAATATCCCAAATTTACCAATTGTAGGGTCTAAAACTGTTAAAACGAAAAGTGCAATTGCAAGACAAATAGCACCAACAAGAGATGGTATTTTAGAACCCATGCGGTCAGAAATCCTACCAGATAAAGGTCCTACAAATACAATTAACAGCGTTGGTACAAGTATGATGAGACCTGCAATATCTGTACTGTAATTCATTATCAGTTCAAGGTAAAATGGTAATAAAAATATGGTACCAGTAAGCACGAAGCTCGTCATGAACCCCGCTGCTATTGAAAGATTTAGATATTTCTGTTTAAGAAGACACATATTGAAAAGAGGGTGAGGATAGAGTAATTCCCATTTATAAAACAGGAATATAAGAACTATTGAAGATAAAAAACCACTTAAAATTAATGGTGAGGTCCAACCCAATCTTCCACCCATTTCAAGTGATATTATAAGAGCGATTACAGCAAGGAATATTAAAAGTGATCCAATTAAGTCAAATCCCTGGTAATCTTCAGTGGCATGCATTTCAGGTAAAAATTGATAGGCTAGAATCATTGCAATAATACCTAAAGGTACCGTAATGAAAAAAATCCAGTGCCATCCAAAATATTCTGTGATAAATCCTCCCACACCATAACCCAATGATAGGGCAACTGTTGTTGCAAGTGAAATATATCCGAATACTTTACCTCTTGTAATATGAGGAAATGTGGTTGATATAATAGCAGGGGTCATGGATAGTAACATTGCAGAACCAATGCCCTGAAGAATTCTTGAAGATATCAACTGATATATATCCAATGATATTCCAGAAAAGTATGATCCAATGGTAAATAGGAATAATCCTCCTAAAAAAATCTTCTTATATCCCACATAATCTCCTATTTTTCCAAATATCAGGAGAAAACTTGTCAAAACCAGAAGATGTGCCACAACAACCCACGAAACAAGCGAAGTGCTAACGTCGAGATATTGGGAAATTGTTGGAAGTGCTATAGTAACAATACCTGCACTAAAAGACCATATAAAGACCCCAAAAGACATTATGAATGCTACCAAATTTCTATTTGTCTTTTTAATGGGTATATACTTGTACATAAGATTCTTCCATTATAATAATAAGATATTGTTAATAATAAGCGTAATAATTCCCAGTAAATAAATAGTTTAGAATAGTATATATCCTTTTTCAATACATGAAATTGTAATCATAAAATCATATTTTTTGTGGATAAATTGGATTTTCTGAAGGTTTTAATTCATCTATATTTTTTCTTAATATCAAAATTTTTATATTAATTTTATTAAGATTTTATATTCATTTGTTCTATACTAAAAGATTGGTTATTAATACTGGGTTTAATTCAATAGGAAACTAGTTGAATTACCAAATGAGGACAGGAAATCATTATTATTTGGATCTAGTAGAATTTAAATTGGACTTAAATTTTTGGTTATATTGAAGAAACATGAAGATCATTGCATTGAGATGTACCTAGTAACATCACAAACATCTGTTTGTTGGGAGTACTTGATATTTTTGATTGTCTTATAATTTAATTCATTGAAAACTTTTTGGTCACTGGAACATGTATGCATCCATTAATATTTGGCAAGCATATTACAAAGAGAATTTATAATTAAATTTAAAATAGATTTATTAATGAAATAATTTTAATCCGCTGTTTATCACAAACAATTAATAATGCCCATTATATTGTTGAGATAAGCTCTGCAAGTTGTTCGAGGTTTCTTACCTCAAAGAATTCTGCACCAGAGTCTTCATAATATGAAACACAGCTATCAACAACATTCCATTTGTTTCGCGGCTCAGGATTTAGAATAATCACTTTTTTGGACTTATCTACTATATACTCCATACCATCAGAACTTAACGGTCTTTTACCGGATTTAGGGCCTGCCCAGTCACGACAGTCACTTAAAATCAAAACATAAGATTTATTGTTAAGATCAGCCTGTTCTTTGAAACTTTCAAAAGCACTGTGCATGTTTGAAGTTCCATGTATCATCTGATTTTTTTGACGAATATCCCTAACCTTAATAAAAGCATCTAAAAGATTTGGTTCTTCAAGTGCAGATGTTGTTTCTACTGTTTTATTATCAAATTCGAAAGTTTTTGCCTTTTTAAATGAATTTTGTGCTGCATAAACCATTAAGAAAAACCAGTTACTTATCCAATCGCAGGATCCACTAACATCGTTAAGAAAGAAGTGTCTGTTTTTTTTCATTCTAGGTTTTGTTTTGATAATCTCAATCAAAGTGTTACCATATTTAAGATTCTTTCTAAGTGTTTTTCTTATATCTGGACGCATATTTTTGGATTGTTTACGTCTTCTAACCCTTTTATTTGCAATTTTATTCCCTAGTTTCTGGCAAAGATCCAATAGTTCAGGTTCAAATGTTGTTAAATGGTTAATATCTTTTCTAAGGAGTTCAGATTCATCCATATTTCTGTTTAACTCATCAAGTGGAGGTCTATAACTTGTAATATCAGATTCAGATACATATATTTTGGTTTTAGAAGGGTCTAACATTTTGAAAGAATAGTTGTAACCCTTTAAAAGATTTTTATTATTAGATGTTTTTGATTTAGAAGAACCATCTGATCCAACAGATTCATCACTTTCATTTCCATCACCAAATACCGATCTAAAAACTTTATCAAATTTAGCACGCTGCTGATTATTTTTTATATACACCGAAGCTAGAGCATCATTCAAAATTTCTTCATTGTCTTTGAACATTTGCATTGTTTCATGAGCTGTTTGGGTGCTTCTTAAACTGGCAGGTATATTATTTTCCCGTAGAAGCCTTGAAAACTTAACTATCTTTTCCATATTAATTCACTCAGTTATCTTTCACTAGAAAATTTTTTCAAAACCTTTTTTTTATCTGATTCGTTTTTTAAAACCACTGAAACTGTTTTTTTGAAAGTTTCATCGTCCAGTTTTTCTGAATTAAATTCCAGTAGTGTTTTAACCCAATCAACAGTAGCTCTAATTGATGGTTTTTTAAGGAGATTCATTTCCCTTAATTTATTGATCATAGTAACTACGCTTTCAACTAGTTCACTGGAAGCTGCAGGTACATTTGCACTTACGATCTCCACTTCTCTATCAAAAGAAGGATAATCAATGTAAAGGAATAAACAACGATCTTTAGTTTCATCTAAAAGGGATCTCTGGGAATTTGATGTCATTATAACCATTAAATCATTTTGAATGTCAAATGTTCCAAGGTCGTTAACTGTGATCTGTCCCTCTCCCAAAGCTTGTAGTAAAAAACTTTCAACTTCCTCATCAGCCTTATCTATTTCGTCTATTAAAATTACTGATGGATTTTTATTCATAAATCCCTGTAAAAGCGGTCTTTTAATAAAAAACTCTTCGTTGAATATGTCTTGGTCAATTTCTTTTATCCTTGACATCTCTAGGTGAAGTAATTGTTTTTGATAATTCCACTCACCGACTATCTGTTCGAATGTTATACCCTCATAGCATTGTACTCTGAAAAAATCCATTCCAAATGACCTGCTAACAGCTTTTGAAAGTTCTGTTTTACCTACACCCGGAGGACCTTCTACAAGAACAGGTTTTTTTAATTTAAAAGCTAGATATATCGTAGTAACCGTACTATTATCAGGTATATAATGGTTTTTAATTAAGTTATTTTTAAGTGATTCCATAGTAATTTCACTATCTTTCATAAGTATTTGTATTGTCCAAACGAAATTATAAATTTTCCTAATATGAGGAATTATATCTATATGAACAATTTTAATTATAATAAAAAAAAATATTTTAAATGAGTAAATACAACTAATAGATAGGGATTAAATGCCATATTTGATATGTGACAGATGTAATGGCTATTATGAGCTCCAGGAAGGAGAATCAAAGGAAGATTTTCAAGAGTGTCAATGTGGTGGAAATTTAACATTTTTCAATGAACTTAGAGATAATGCTAAGAAACAATCAACAATGGCATCCAATGATATTATCAATGATAATGATGTAGATTTAAGACATTCTTCTGAAAACACATTGGAAGATAAAAATCCGATTAGAGGATATAAATTCACATTTTTAGTATTATTCATTTTTATGATTTCTTTAGTAGCAGCTGCATCATTCAACAGTTTTGTAGCTAAAGACAACAACAGCATTTCCAATCAATACACACTTGGACACAATACAAAGGGTTATGTAACCAAATATATTTATCAATCTTCTAAATTAAACAAAACTTCAAATAAAATAGCTATTGTTACAGGCATACATCCCAGGGAACATCTTTCAAAGACTGTTTGGACCGATCTATTGAAGAATTATAATGTGCCACCAGGTATTGAAATTGTTCAATATGATATCAACGTTGTTGATGAGCCTGATGATTTTACATTGGGAAGAAATAATGGTGAAACCCTTGCAGCCACATATATACTCCTCGACATAGCTGAATCAAATTATAAAATGATAATAGTATGTCATGACCATGAGCCAGGATATGGGCAAGGATTTTATTTTGCAACCCCTGAAATGGATGCCAACTCTGTACAATTTGCCGAATCATTGAAACAGAAAATTCCAGATTTTAACTACTACAAAAATAATAATAACTCTGAGAAAGGTACTTCTAATATCCATTTCACAGATCCACTTGTAAAAAAGGGATATAGGGCAATTGTTTATGAAATGCCCGGATTATCAGGTTATATTGAAGCTTATAATAAAACTTTAGAACTTCTAGATATGTCTATACAGAATATGTGATTTAGTTAAAACATTCAGGTATTTAAATATAGGATAATTTTAATCATCATATCCTTCTTCATCTAAACTTTCATGTATTGAATCAACAATACATCCCGCATTCCAACCAATAACTTCTGATGCTTTTTTTTCAATGTTTCCTGGAACTGTTTCTAAACCATATGGTCTTATCATAACAATGGGTTTGCCAAGTTCCACAGCAACGTCTATTTCACGTTGAATCAAATCTTTATCCGCTGAATATAGGCCAGATAATATTACAACAACATCAACAGATTTCATCTGTTCTTTTAAATCATCTTTATCTGTTTTATCTGCAATACTATGATTGATGTATTGAAAATCATTAACAGATTCCAATTTACCAATTAATTTATCATATTCATAAGTTGATTCTTTTAGTTGACTTAAAAATAATTTATAAGTTATTGATTCATTTTCCATTATTTTTACTTCCCTATTTTCAATAATATACTACATATTTTATAGGAGTTCCACATCATCTTTGTATACATGGATGATCATAACTGGACAGCTTTCTGCGGCATCAACACTACAGTTTTCTTCTTCCATTTCAAGTTCATCATTATTTTCTACCCTTTCTGAACCAATGATATGTGCTATGCCACCTTCATCTAATTCAAAAAGTTCTGGACATAAATCCTCACATGAACCACATGATGTACACTTATCCCTTTCAACAACCACCCTAAATTTTAAATGATGTTTTTCATCCACATTTTTTGTCATATGGTTAATATATTGATTTTTCTATATAGATTTTTCAGATAATAATCAAATGAAATTTTTTTATAAAGTCTATTTATTTCCTATATATTTCTATAAAAATTAAAATGACACCTAGAACAGAAATATAAAATAGAAATATTTGAATCCAATGAAATAGGAGTTGATAGAATATGACATTTGTTTTGGTGATACACAGAGTAGAGGATTATACTAAATGGAAACCAGTATATGATGAAGATGGTGCTACACGAAAAGCCAAAGGTTCTAAAGGTGCTTCTGTTCTTAGAAATACAAAAGATCCCAATCATTTAGTAGTAATAACCGAATGGGAAAACTTGGAAAAAGCCAAAGATTTTACTGAATCTGATGATTTGAAAAATACAATGTTAAAAGCAGGTGTAGTTGGTAAACCCGCTGTTTTTTATTTAGAAGAGATAGAAAAAACACCATACTAATTACATAATATTTGTTCATTTTCTTTAAAATATCTTTTATCCAAATAAATGGTAGTTAGCATTATTCAGATGATCTATTGTCTAATGAATCATTCACTGTTTTTATAGACTGGAATACTGCCTTATTTTTAATTGCTTCAACAATAAATTCAATTTCATTATTATTTTCTTGTGTCCATTCCATTCCATTATTTTCATATAGTGTTCTAAAATATTTTTTTAAAAGAGCCTTGGACAGTAAATAATTTTTAGTTACTCCCTTTTCTGCAGCTTCAAGTAGTTTACTTTTTTCTTCATCCATAAACTGACCTCCCACATTTAAAGAAAAAAAATGAAGATTTTGATCATCCTAAGATAAATATTATTTACATCTAATAGATTACTTTGTGGATTCAATCAAATGAAATTATCTTTAATTATACTGTAGACTTTTTTTAAATATATATTTATCTCTAATTTATCTTATTTAACCAAAAGAATACGTATTTTCTATTTGAGATGAATCTAAAATTTTGAAAAAAAATTATTAAAGAGTTTAATCTTCCTTCAGTATCAACCTCATATCGACGGCTAATGCTCCTTTTCCTTCCTCAAAAACCATCAATGGATTGATTTCAAATTCATTGATCTCAGGGAAATCTGTTACCAACTGTGAAATCCTCAATATAATATCCGAAATAGAATCGATATCGCTTGCTTTATCTCCTCTTGTTCCTTCAAGCAGTTTATGGGTTTTAATTCCAGTTATCATATTGTTTGCTTCAATTTCACTTACAGGAACTATTGCAAATTTAACATCCTTTACAATTTCAACGTAAATACCACCAAGTCCAAACATTAACATAGGTCCAAAAGTAGGATCTTGGATCATACCTATGATTACTTCTTTATCTCCCGACAACATTTGTTGTAATTGCACACCTTCAAGTTGTGCTTCTGGTTCCTTTTTAGGTATATTCTCCATCATATCTTCGTAGGCTGTTCTGATTTCTTCTGCATTATTCAAATAAAGTTTTATTCCACCAACATCAGATTTATGGGAAATTTGTGGAGAAACTATTTTCATAACCAAAGGATATCCAATTTCTTCAGCAGCTTTCACAGTTTCCTCAACTGTTGTAGTAAGAGCAGTACCTACGGTTGGAATTCCATATGCCTTTAGTATATCAAATGATTCAAGACCAAATGTGTTAACACCCTTTTTCTTTGCATCATTGATTATATTCCTAACTGCATCCTTATCAACATCAAATTTAGGATGTTTTGGATATTCTTGATTTTTTATAATGGAATAATCATACAATCTTTTCATGCTTTTAACAGCTCTTTTAGGATACAAATAATTTGGAACCCTTTTTCCTGCAAGAAGTCTTTCAGCACCTTCAAAACGTGTTCCACCAAAGAAACTACATAAAACTGGTTTTTCGGATTTTTTTGCCAGTTCAATTGCTACATTAGCTGTTCCTTCAGGATCTGTTACTGACTGGGGTGTAACCAGATAAATTACTCCATCAACATTTGGATCTTTTAAAACAATTTCAAGTGCAAATCTAAACCTATCTGGACTTGCATCACCCAACACATCCACAGGATTTTTAACATTAGCAGTAGAAGGTAATCCTGCTTTTAACTTTTCTTGGGTATCACATGTAAGCTTTGAAAGTTCAAGACCGGCCTTAATCGCAGCGTCTGTTGTCATAATTGCAGGACCGCCAGCATTTGTTATTATAGCTATTCTATTCCCCATTGGAAGTGGTGATAATGCAAAAGCACTACTATAATCCATCATTTCATCAAGAGAAGTTACACGTATAATTCCACTTTGTGAGAATGCTGCATCGTATGCTGAATCAGAACCTGCAATTGTACCTGTATGGGAAGAAACAGCTTCAGATCCCTTGGCTGTCGTTCCAGATTTTATAAGTAAGATTGGTTTTTTCTGGGATGCTTTTCTACTTGCTTCTATAAATCCTTGACCATCCACAATGCCTTCAAGATATCCAGTTATAACTTCAGTATTTTCATCTTCCATAAAATCTTCAATACAATCATTTTCATTGATCCCGGCTTTATTTCCAAGGCTAATGATCCGAGAAAAACCTATATTCTTTTTATCAGCATAGTCAAGTATTGCTGCCATTATAGCTCCTGATTGGCTCATAAAAGCTATTTTGCCTTTATGTGCAATATCAGATGCAAATGATGCGTTCATATCATTGTATGTATCCATTATTCCCAAACAGTTTGGACCAACAAGTTCAATATCATAATTTTTGCATATTTCAACCAGTTTTTTCTCAAGTTTGAAACCTTCCTTATCAACTTCTTTAAATCCTGCTGAGATAACAACAATATTTTTGATTCCGGTTTCTCCACATTCTTCAACAGTTAATGGAACTAAAGATGCAGGTATAACTATTACTGCAAGATCCACGTGACCATATTCCTTTATTGAACTAAAAGCAGGAATCCCTAATACTTTGCCGCCTTTAGGGTTGATTGGGATAATTTTTCCCTTATAATTATTTAAAAGAGATGTCATTAAATCGTATCCAATTTTACCTTTTGTCTCAGATGCACCTATTACTGCAACTGATTTAGCATTAAACATATCAAGCATGTCTTATCACCTATATCACTGATTACTTTGTTATAAATTCTATATTTGGATTTCTTTTGAGTATCATTGAAAAGAAAATTTCAAAATAAACAATTTAACATCACTATTAAGAATATTTAAGTATTTTTATTTTGTATTTAAGATAATTAGTTGAAAATTTATTAATTAATAAAAAATACTCATTTATATGCAGTTATTTATAAAATCAAGTTTAAAAAATTCCAATCCAGAAAATTTATTTTATATTGTTTTATATAATGTATTTATATCAACATATTTTTGAATGTTTATTCTATAAATCAAGACTAAATATCCTTTCATTTAATATTCTGCTTTATTTGTTTGTTCAATAATAATTATTTATAATTTTGTTAATTATACAAACTTGTAAATCTCTAAAAAATTATATTGAATTAAATGATTTATTTAAGCATTGATTTATTGTTTTCAAGGTTAAGGATTATAATTGAGGCTGTCTCATAATTAACTTTTTTCGAATTTTTTTTTGTTCTTGTTTTTAG